>JALYMV010000488.1 GCA_030773575.1 Actinomycetota bacterium | reverse complement strand
CCGCCGCCCCCGCCTGGCGCGACCGCCCCGCCGCCGAGCGCGCGGAGATCCTCATCCGGGCGGCCGCGATCCTGCGCGCCGACCGGCTGCGGATCGCCGCGCTGATCGTCCGCGAGGCGGCCAAGCCGTGGCCCGAGGCCGACGCCGACGTCTGCGAGGCGATCGACTTCCTCGAGTACTACGCCCGCGGCGCGATCGAGCTCGAGCGAGGGGGCGGCCTCGTGCAGGTCCCCGGCGAGCGCAACGACATCCGCTGGTCGGGCCGCGGCATCGTCGCCGTCATCTCCCCCTGGAACTTCCCCGTTGCGATCCCCTGCGGGATGGTCGCGGCCGGCCTGGCCACCGGCAACGCCGTGATCCTCAAGCCGGCCGAGCAGACCCCCGCCTGCGCCGGCGTGCTGATCGCCGCGCTGCGCGAGGCCGGCGTACCGCCCGGCGCGCTCTCGCTGCTGCCGGGCGAGGGCGACGTCGGCGCCGCGCTCGTCAAAGACCCGCGGGTCCACACCATCGCCTTCACCGGCTCGAGCGCCGTCGGCCTCGAGATCGTCCGCACCGCGGCGGAGATCCAGCCGGGCCAGAAGCACCTCAAGCGCGTGATCGCCGAGATGGGCGGCAAGAACTGCGTGCTCGTCGACGCCGACGCCGACCTCGACGAGGTCGTCCCCGCGCTGGTGAAGTCGGCCTTCGCCTACGCCGGGCAGAAGTGCTCGGCGGCGGCGCGCGTGCTCGTCCACGAGGCGATCCACGACGACCTCGTCGAGCGGCTGACCGGCGCCGTCGAAGTGCTCCAGGTGGGCCAGGCCTCCGACCTCGGCACGGATGTCCCGCCCGTCATCGAGCGCGACGCCCAGGAGCGCCTCGAGCGCTACGCGTCCTCCGCGCAGCGGTCGGGCCGCATCGCCGCGCGGGTCGAGCAGGTGCCGGGCGGCGGCTGGTTCGCCAAGCCGACCGTCGCCGCCGACCTCCCCGCCGACTCCGACGTGCTCGCCGACGAGATCTTCGGCCCGCTGCTCGCGGTGGAGCGCGTCGCCTCGATGGAACAGGCCTGCGACCGCGTCGACGCCTCCCCCTTCGGCCTCACCGGCGGCCTCTTCGCGCGCAACCCCGACACGGTCGACTACGTGGTCGCGCGCTCGCCGGTCGGCAACCTCTACGTCAACCGCGAGATCACCGGGGCGATGGTCGGCCGCCAGCCGTTCGGCGGCAACCGGCTGAGCGGGACGGGCACCAAGGCCGGCGGCCCGGGCTACCTCCTCCAGTTCGTCGAGCCCCACGTGGTCACGGAGAACACCGTGCGCCACGGGCTCGTGGTGTAGGGACCGGGCCGGTCCGCGACGAACCTGTGGTTGGGCCCGTATATCGGGCCTGACTGCGGACTCGATCGGCCGGCGCACGCGCCCGGCCGGCGAGACCGCCTCGGGGAGACGAGCACCCCGCGACCAGGCACAAGTCGCAGCCGAGACCCGCGGACGGCGGGTGCTAGACGGGCGGAAGAAACCGGCGGTGAACGGTCCCGCCGGGTCACTTCTGCGGTCCGGCCCGCGGCTCCCACGCCGCGTGGGTCCAGTCGTGACAGGCAGGGGAGCTGACGTCCGGGCGGCGCGGCACCCGAGCGCCCTGGAGGTAGAGACGCGCGCCCCGCCGCTCATCCTCCCGCGGCGCGTTGCCGTCCCGCACGACTCGGTCTCGGCGTTCGACCGGGAGATCGACGCACTCGAAGAGTCGCGCCAGCAGCTTGTCGCCAGGACCGACCGACTCGAACACCCTCACGAAGATCTCGTCGTCGGACTCAGCCACCTCGATGTGAGCCAAGGTGTCGTTCGGCCGACCGGACGCTCCGCCGACTGCATAGTGCAAGCGAAGGCCGTGTGGTGTCGTCGAGAAGCCGGTGCAGGTGAGCGGGTTCAGGCGCACAGCAGGTGGCCTACATGCGCTGGCCTCGAGAACGCCGGTCGAAGCGACGCCATAAGTCGAGACTACGCTTCGGGCGCCTCGAGGCATAACGGGCAGCGCGGCCCTTTACGATCCGCCGCGTGGAACGGCTCGCGTTTCTGGCGGCGCGGACGGCGCTCGGAGTGACATGAGCGTTCGAGACCTGCCCTACCGCCTGCGTCACCCGGGCTCCTTCCGGATCCACTGGATCCCGTCGTGGTTGAGCGCGTGGGAGCGACGGCTCGTGGCGAAGGGAGAGTCGCCACCGCCGCCTGGCCCGGCGCCGTCGTGAGGCACGAACCCGGATGACGAAGCCCAACGCCACCGCGCCGACCGCGCGGATCGCGGCGTCGACGTCGTCCTCGCCGACGGTCAGGCTCGTTCCGAGCCGCAGGTACTCCGTCGCGTACGGCGTGACGCTGGCGACGATGCCGTGCTCGGCGGCCAGCCGCCTATTCGACCCGTTATATCGGGGCCGATCGCACGCTCGTCTTCCTGGAGTCGAGGGACGCGGGGCTTGCTGGTGAACAGCGGCTGGTGAGGAAGGCGTGATCCCGCGGTCTCTGTTCTCGGCGACCTCGGAGCGCCCAGTCGCGGCGGCTCACCCTTAGAGGAGGATCACCAGCGCGAGCACGACCGCGACCACGTCCATCAGCAGGACCAGACCGACGCTCACCATGAACCGCCGATTCCCGGTGAAGCGTCGAAGGAGCTCCTCGTCGCTCTCTGCGTTGAACAGCCGCAGCGTCGGCTCGCCGCTCCAGGGGATGACCGCCCACATCCCCACGACGCAGAAGAGAAGCGCCCACGCCAGGAACTCGCGCACCTGCGGCACTCTACTTTTCCCCCACCGCACGGACCGCGTGAGCTCAGCTCGTCCGCTATGCCACCAGGTGATGTAGGAACCGGGTCCGTCCGTACGACGATCTCGTACATCATGGTACGTTGCCGACGTACATGTCCGGCAACCCGTTCGCCTACCAGGGGCCCGTCCGGCCGGCCGCGCTCATCGATCGCCGCACCGAGCTCGACGCGCTCCAGCGCGCCGCGGCCACGCGGGTCGCGATCCGGCTCGTGGCTCCGCGCCGCTTCGGCAAGACCAGCGTGCTCGACGCCCACGTCGAGGCCATGCGCGCCGTCGGCCACCGCGCCCTGCGGATCGACCTCTCGCGCGTGGGCACCGTGGCCGACGTCGCCGCCCGCGTGGCCGCCGCCTACGCCGGCCTGCCGGCCGACCCGGGCCGCGCGGTGCGCCGGTGGGCCGCCCGCCTCGGGGTGGAGATCGGCGTGGGCGGCGCGAAGGTCGTCCTCGGCCCGGCGGCCCGCCAGGTGGCGGCCGACGACGCCCGGGCCGCCCTGCTCGACCTGCTCGAGGCCCCGGCCCGCCTCCATGCCGCCGACGGCGACCTGACCGTCGTCTGCCTCGACGAGTTCCAGGATCTCCTCGTCGCCGACGACGGCCTCGACGGCCTCCTGCGCTCCGTCATCCAGCACCACGGCGACGCGGTCGCCTACGTCTACGCCGGCAGCCAGCCCACGATGATGCGCGCGCTGTTCGGCGATCGCGAGCGGCCCTTCTACGGGCAGGCCCGCCCGCTCGGGCTCCCGCCCCTGCCCGTCGGCGAGGCGAGCGAGGACATGGAGGCGCTGCTGCGCGAGCACGGCCTCGACCCCGGCGACGCCGTCGACCGGATCCTCGCCTTCACCCGCGGGCACCCTCAGCGCTCGATGCTCCTCGGCCACCACCTGTTCGAGGTGCTCGACACCGGCACGGCCGGCGACGACCCGGCCGCCCAGGCGCTCGACGCGGCCCTCGCCGAGACCGCCGACGCCCACCAGGCGGTCTGGGACGGCCTGCCGCGGCCGGAGCGAATCGTGGCGCTCGGGCTCGCCGACGCGGTCCCGCCCACGAGCCCGCGTCTCGCCGACGAGCACCGCATCGCCCGCTCGACGCTCCAGGCGGCGCTGCGCCGGCTCGAGAAGGCCGAGCAGCACGTCGTGCGCGGCCCCCGGGGACCTGAGCTCCTCGATCCCCTGCTCGGCGAGTGGTTGCGGCGACGGTGAGCCGGGCGGCGGCTCAGCCCTGAGGCGGCGGCTTGGGTCCAGCGTCGCCCGCCGGGCTACGCCACCGCGCCGACCGCCCGGATCGCCGCGTCCACGTCGGCCTCGTCGACGGTCAGGCTCGTCCCCAGCCGGAGGTACTCGGTGGCGTAGGGGGTGACGCTCGCGACGATGCCGTGCTCGTCGGCCAGCCGGCGCACCACCTCGCGCGGCCGCGCCACCGCGCAGCAGATCAGGCCGGCGGAGACCGCCGGATCGGCCGGCGTGACCACGCGCGCGCCGAGCCCGCCCTTCAGCCGCGCCGCAAGGGCGTGGATACGCCCAGCGATCGCGTCCTGGCCGATCGCCGCCTGCCACGCGAACGCCTCGGCGAGCGCCCAGCGGTGCTCGAAGGAGTGGTAGCCGCCGGGCGTGTGGTCGGCGCCGGGGCTGCCGCCGCCGAACGGCGGGATGACCGGCTTCACGCGCTTCCACACCGAGGGCCTCGCCCACACGAGGCCGGTGCCGCGCGGGCCGCCGAGCCACTTGTGGGTGCCGGCCACGAAGGCGTCGCAGCCGAGGTCGGCCATCCGCGCGCGTTCGGCGCCCAGGCCGTGAACGCCGTCGACGCAGAGCAGGACGCGCTCGGGCAGCGCGGCGGCGATCTCGCGCAGCGGGAGCTTGACTCCGGTGCTCGAGTGCACCCAGGTGACCGCCAGCACGCGCGTGCGCGGGCCGATCCCCCGACGCACCGCCGAGACGATGCGGTCGACGCTCGCCTTCGCCGGGTCGCGATAGAGGCGGATCCGGCGCACGCGGTGGCCGGAGAGCCGCAGCGACTCGTGCGTCGCGTAGTGGTCGTGCTCCGTGGTGACGATCTCGTCGCGGTCGCGCAAGCGCAGGCCCGAGTAGAGGAGGGCGAGGCCCATCGTGGTGGAGTCGGTGAAGGCGATCTCGCCGGGCGGGACGCCGAGGTGCGCGCCGGCCGCCGCCGCCACCGCGCCGCCCAGGCGGCCGCCGTTGTCGTGCAGGTACCCCGCCCCGGCGGCGTCGAGGCCGCGGCGGTGGCGCTCGATCGCCTCGCGGACGGGCGCCGGGTGCGGCGAGAGCAGGAAGGAGGCGAACTGGCGGCGGCGGTAGTCGAGCGCGAACTGCGCTTTGACCGCGCCCCAGTCC
>JALYMV010000487.1 GCA_030773575.1 Actinomycetota bacterium | reverse complement strand
CGGCTCCCCGGCGCTGCGAGCGATCGCCGGCGTCCTCCTCCTGCTGCTCGCCGTGGTGCTCGTCGTGCTGCTCCTCCTGTTGGCCTAGCCCTCCCCGGCCGATTACACGGGGCGTGGGCCGCCCGTGCCTCATCGTCTCGCTGCTCGCGCTGGCCTGCCTGGTGGCGCCGGCCCCTGCGCTGGCGGCCGCGCCCGCCGGCGTCGAGCCGCCGGCGATCACGGGCTCCGCGCGGGAGGGCCAGGTGCTCACCTCCTCGACCGGCACCTGGACCGGGACGGATCCCATCGCCTACAAGCGGGGATGGCAGCGCTGCGATCGGGACGGTGTCAACTGCTTCGCGCTCGCCGCGACGGGCGAGACCTACACCCCGGTCGCCCAGGACGTCGGCAACACGCTGCGCGTGAAGGTCGAGGCCCGCAACGCGGAAGGCGTCGCCTACGCGACCAGCGACGCGACGGCGGTGGTCTCGGGCAATCCGCCCAACAACACGGGTGCGCCCGTCGTGTCGGGCAACCTGCGCTCAGGGCAGACCCTCAGCACCACGAACGGGACGTGGACGGGGACCAATCCGCTGGCCTTCTCGTTCACGTGGCGCCGGTGCGATGCCGAGGGCGCGGCGTGCGTCTCCATCCCGAAGGCGAACGCGTCCACGTACCGGCTCACCGACGACGACATCGGCGCCCGTATCCGGGTGCTGGTCACGGCGACCAACACGGTCGGCAGCGGCGAGGGCAACAGCAGCGCCACGGCGGCGATCGGGCCCGCGGAGCCACCCGTGGCCGTGACCGCGCCCACGATCTCGGGAACGGCTCGCGACGGGCAGCCGCTGAAGATCGCCTACGGCGAGTGGACGGGCGCGGCGGTCATCTCCTTCAAGCAGACCTGGTGGCGCTGCGACGCGTTCGGGGCCGGCTGCAGCCCGATCTCCGGCGCGGCCGCCCAGACCTACACGCTGTCGCCGGCCGACGTGGGGTATCGCATCCAGGCGATCGTGAGCGCGACCAACCCCGACGGCTCGACGACCGTGACCACCACCCAGACCGCGGTCGTCGCGATCAACCCGCCGGCCAACACCTCGCCCCCGAGCGTGTCGGGAGGGACCCGGGTCGGTCAGGTCCTGACCGCGAAGGTCGGCAGCTGGACGGGGACCCCGACCCTCGCCTTCGCCTACCAGTGGCTGCGCTGCGACGCCAACGGAGCGGGCTGCCTGCCGATCGACGGCGCGACCGAGGAGGCCTACCGGCTCACGGACGCCGACCTCGACCTCAAGCTCGCCGTGCGCGTGACGGCCGGCAACCCCGGCGGTACGGCGACGCGCGACTCCACGGCGTCGCCGCTGGTGACGCCCGCTCAGCCGCCGGTCAACACGCTCGAGCCCGCCGCGACTGGCACCCCGCGCGACGGTGAGACGCTGTCCTCGACCACCGGCACGTGGACCGGGATCGCGACCATCAGCTACACCCGCCAGTGGCTGCGCTGCGACTCGGCCGGCGATGCCTGCGCGGCCATCCCGGGCGCCACCGCCTCCACCTACAAGCTGACCGCCGACGACACCGGCCGGACGGTCCGGGTCCAGGTCCGCGCCACGAACCCGGACGGGACGCAGACCGCCCGCAGCGCCGCTCGGGCGGTGGCACCCGCGCCACCGCTGGCGACCCGGGCGCCCGTCCAGTCCGGGCTCGCCGTCGACGGGCGGACCCTCACCACCACCACGGGGACCTGGACGGGCACGCCGGCGATCGCCTATGCCTACTCGTGGGAGCGCTGCGACGCCACCGCCGGCTCCTGCGCCCCCATTGCCGGCGCGACTGCCACCACGTACAAGCTCACCGCCGCCGACATCGGCAGCCGCCTGCGGGCGCGGGTCACCGCCACCAACCTCGCGGCCACCGTCTCGGCGGTCACCGGCGTCACGGTCACGGTGGAGGCCGCGCCGCCGGTGGCCACGGTCCTGCCGACGGTCGCCGGAACCGCTCGCGACCGCGAGATCCTCGTGGGCGACGACGGCAGCTGGGCGGGCACCGAGCCGATCTCCTATGAGCGACGCTGGCGGCGGTGCTCGCCCACCGGCGCACAGTGCCAGACCATCCCGGGCGCCGAAGGACCGACCTACGCGCTCACCCCCGCAGACGTCGGCTCGAGCATCCGGTTGCGGCTGGAGGCGACCAACCGCCGAGCGACGACCGCTCAGGAATCCACTCCCACCGCCGTCGTGCAGTCCGCCAAGCCCGTCTCGACCGTGGCGCCGGTCCTCACGGGCGCCGCTCGCGACGGCGAGACCCTCACCACCAGCACCGGCAGCTGGACCGGCACGCCGACCCTGAGCTTCCTCTACCAGTGGGAGCACTGTCCGCTGCCCGACGCCTGCCAGCCCATCCTGGGGGCCACGAAGCCCTCCTACACGCTGACCAGGGCGGACCTCGCCACGGCGGTGCGCGTCCGGGTGACCGCCGTCAACGCCGGCGGCTCGGCCGTCGCGTACTCCGGCTCGACCGAGCCGGTCGGCACGGTGGCGCCCGCCAGCACCGGCCTGCCCGCGATCACGGGCACCGCGCGCGACAGCCAGCTGCTCACCGCGACGCCAGGCGACTGGTCGGGAACCCTCCCGCAGGCACGGCGCTACACATGGCTTCGATGCGATGCCCAGGGCGCCGCCTGCGCGGCGGTCGACGGCGCGACGGCGCCTGCGTACGGGCTCACCCCGGAGGACGTCGGCGCGACCCTGCGCGTGCGAGTGAGCTCCGCCAACGTGGCGGGGACCGCGGCCGCCACCTCCGAGCGCACGCCGCTCGTCGCCCCCGATCCCCCCGTCAGCACGGTGATCCCGGTCATCACCGGCGAGCCGCGCGACGGGCGCACGCTCACCGCCGACACCGGCGCCTGGACGGGAACCCCGACGCTGCGCTTCGCCTACCGCTGGCAGCGCTGCCCCACCTCCGAAGAGAGTTCCAAGTGCACCGACATCGACGGCGCGGCCGGACGGTCCTACGTCCTGCGCACCGCCGACTTCGACCACCGCATCCGTCTCGTGGTGACCGCCGCCAACGAAGGGGGCGCGTCGTCGAGGACCACCGAGCCGACCGGCGTCGTGCAGCCGAACCCGCCCGTCAACGTCACCCCGCCGAGCATCGTGGGGATCGTGCGCGACGGCGAGGAGCTCACGGCACGCCAGGGTTCCTGGAGCGGCGTGCTCACCTTCGCCTACGAGTACCGGTGGTACCGCTGCGACGAGAGCGGCGAGAACTGCGGCAAGGTCGAGGGCGCGACGCTGCCCACCTTCCTGATGACCGGGCTCGACGTCGGCGGCACCGTCCGCGTCGAGGTCATCGCGCGCAACGGGGGTGGCGCGACCGCGGCCATGTCGGCTGCGACCAGCGTGGGCGCACCAAGCCCGCCCGCCGGTCGGTCGGCGCCCTCCATCACCGGCTACACCGGGCTCGGCCAGGAGATGACCGCGGTCGACGGCGGCTGGGCCGGCTCCCCGACACTGACCTTCACCCGCCAGTGGCTGCGCTGCGACGCCGCGGGCGCCGCCTGCCAGCCCGTTCCGGGGGCGACGGGCCGCGTCTACCGGCTCGTCGCCGCCGATCTCGGCCGCCGGATGCGGATCCGCGTCGAGGCCACGAACGCCGTCGGGGCCGCCCGGGCGGACTCCGAGCCGACCCGGCTCGTGCGCGACGACCCGCCGGTGCCGGTCGAGGTTCCCACCGTCACCACGCCGACCGTGTTCGCCGAGGCGGTTCGTGTCAGCGCGACGGACGGCCGCTGGAGCGGCGGCGGACCCTTCGAGATCTCCTACCGCTGGCGGCGGTGCAACGACGCCGGCGACGCCTGCGCCGACATCGCCGGCGCGACCGAGAGGACCTATCTGCCCACCCGCGAGGACGTCGGGCGGACGCTGCGCGTCATGGTGACCATGGACAACGGCGTGGGCGCGGCGAGCGCTACGAGCGCCGCCACGCGGCCGCTGAAGGTGGCGCCACCCGAGAACCTGACGGCGCCGCTGCTCGAGGCGGCCACCGGGCTGCTTCCGGGGACCGAGCTCCTCGCGACCCAGGGCACGTGGGCGGGCGCCGAGCCGATCGCCTACGCCTACTCGTGGCTGCGGTGCGCGGCCGACGGCGGGGGTTGCGAGATCATCCCGGGCGTCGGCGGCCCCAAGTACGTCCTCGCCGACGCCGACCTCGGCCGCTCGGTGCGGGTCCGGGTCACCGCGACCAACACGACGCTGACCGTCTCGGCGGACTCCCAGCCGCTCGGCCCCGTGGTTCCCGTCGCGCCCATCAACACCGGCAAGCCGATCGTCGTCATCGACGGCGCCCCCGGGCAGACCCAGGCGCGCGTCGGCATGCAGCTGCGCGGCGAGGGCGGCAGCTGGAAGGGCACGGGCCCGCTGCGCTTCGTCTACCGCTGGCAGCGCTGCGTCTCGGCGACCGACTGCCAGGACATCGCCGGCGCCGACCGCCCGACCTACATCCTCACGGAGGCCGACGTGGCCCGCCGCCTGCGCTTGTCCGTCGTGGCCGAGAACGTGGGCGGCGGCGCCTCGGCGGTCAGCGCGACCACCAACGCGATCGCCGGGTCGCTGCCCACGGCGATCACCAGCCCGCGCGCCCTCGTCGTCTCGGGCGACCTGCGCGAGGGCGCGCGGCTCGTCGCCGAGCCCGGCGAGTGGGCCGGCACGGGCGTGATCGGCTTCGCCTACCAGTGGCAGCGCTGCCGCGACGAGGGCAACTGCAAGCCGATCCCCAGAGCGACCCGGCCCGACTACACGGCGACGGGCAGCGACATCGGCATCCGACTCGCCGTCCTGGTAACCGGCAAGAGCGCCGCCGGCAGGGGTGACGCCCAGAGCCCGCTGACGGGCGCGGTCGGCGCCGTGGCACCCACGAACGGCAAGCCCCCGGTCATCAACCGCCCGGCCAGCCACCTGCAGGCCGGATTGCGGCTGACCTCGGAGGCCGGGGAGTGGCTCGGATCCAAGCCGCTCGCCCTGAGCTACCAGTGGCTGCGCTGCACCGAGACCGGCAAGCGATGCCGCGCGATCAAGGACGCCACCGACCCCGACTACGTCGTGAGGGAGGACGACGTGGCGAGCGGCGTGCTCGGAGGCTCCCTCCGCGTCGCGGTGACCGCGCGCAACCCGGCGGGCTCTGCGACCGCGACGAGCCAGCAGTTCAACGACGGCGACGTCGTGCCCGGGTCGAAGTCGAAGTCGAAGTCGAAGTCGAAGTCGAGGTCGACGAAGACGAGGACACGGGTCCGGCGCCCGGCGGTGTCGGCGCGCTTCGACTCCCGCGGTCGCCTCGCGGTGCGGGTGCGCTGCCCGAAGGGCAGGGCGGCGTGCACGGGTCAGGTCGCGCTCGCCGCCGCCGGCCTGAAGCGGGCGCTCCCCTTCAACGTCCGGCCCGGCACGGCCCGCCGCTGGGCGATCGCGCTGCCGGCGAGGCAGAAGAAGGCGGCCGGACGGGCCAAGGTGCTGCGCGGGAGG
>JALYMV010000486.1 GCA_030773575.1 Actinomycetota bacterium | reverse complement strand
GCGGCATCGAGCTGCTGGCCGAGGAGGTCGACACCCTCATCGTGGTGCCGAACAACCGGCTGCTCTCCGTGCTCGACAAGGGCACGTCGATGGTCGAGGCGTTCCGCGTCGCCGACGACGTCCTGCGCCAGGGCGTGCAGGGCATCTCCGACCTCATCACGCTGCCGGGCCTCATCAACCTCGACTTCGCCGACGTGCGGACGATCATGTCCGACGCGGGCCCCGCGCTCCTGGGCATCGGCATGGGGCAGGGGGACAAGCGGGCGCTGCAGGCGGCCGAGCAGGCGGTCTCCTCGCCGCTGCTGGAGACGAGCATGGACGGGGCACGCTCCATCCTGCTCTCGATCACCGGCGGCTCCGACCTCTCGCTGTGGGAGGTCAACGAAGCGGCGAGGGCCGTCGCCGAGGCCGCCCATCCGGACGCCAACATCATCTTCGGCGCCATGGTCGACGAGAAGCTGGGCGACAACCAGGTGTGGATCACGGTCGTCGCGACCGGGTTCGGCGACGCGCGCCGCGCCCGCCGCGGCGAGGAGCCGGCCCGCTTCCGCGAGCCGGCGGGCGAGCCGCGCGTGCGGCGCGCCGATCCCGTCCGCGACCGCCAGCCGGCGCGGATCTCGCGCTCGTCGGTCGACGTGGACGTCCCGGAGTTCATCCCGCGGTTCTGAAGGGCGTCGTCGCCGCCGGGCATCCGGTCACCGCGCAGGCGGGGGCGGACGTCCTGCGCGACGGGGGCAACGCGGTCGACGCCGCGCTGGCCGCCGTCCTCACCTCCTTCGTCACCGAGCCCCTGCTGACGGGGCTCGGCGCCGGGGGCTACCTGCTCGTGGCTGGCCCCGGCCGCGAGCCCGAGCTGCTCGACTTCTTCGTCGCGACGCCCGACTCGCGCGGCCACGGCGAGCTCGAGCCGGTCGACATCTTCTTCGAGGACGCGGTGCAGGTGTTCAACATCGGCGCCGCCTCCTGCGGGGTCTACGGCAACCCGGCCGGGGTCTGCGCGGCCGCCGAGCGCTACGGGACCGTGGCGCTTGCCGACCTCGTGCGCGGGCCGGCCACGCTGGCGCGCGAGGGAGTGGTCGTCAACGAGCAGCAGGCCTACCTTTTCGACATCCTCGCGCCGATCGCGATCGCGACCCCGGAGTCGCGGGCGCGCTTCGCCCGGGCGGGGCGGCTCCCGGTGGTCGGCGACGTCCTCCGCGACCCCGAGCTCGGCGACGCGCTCGAGCGGCTCGGCGCGGAGGGGCCCTCGCCCTTCTACACGGGCGAGATCGGCGCGGCGGTGGGCGAGTGGGTGGCCGAGCACGGCGGCGCGATCGCCGAGGGCGACCTCGGCGACTACGAGGCGGTGGCCCGCGCGCCGGTGCGGGCGGCCTACCACGGGCGCCAGGTGCTCACCAACCCGCCGCCGTCGGCGGGCGGGATCCTGATCGCCTACGTGCTCGCGTTGCTCGAGCGCGGCGTGGAACTCGTCGCGGCGATGGAGCGCGCGCAGGCCGAGCGCACGCCCACCTTCATGGAGGGCCTCTCCGATCCAGGGTTCGCCGACCGCTTCATCGCGTCGCACCTCGGCTCGACGACGCACATCTCCGTCCTGGACGCCGAGGGGCTCGCCTGCTCGGTGACCTGCACGAACGGGGAGGGCTCGGGCGTGGTGGTGCCCGGGACGGGCATCCACCTCAACAACATGATGGGCGAGCAGGACCTCTCGCCGCTGGGCTTCTTCACCCATCCGCCGGGGCGGCGGCTGCCGTCGATGATGGCGCCCACGGTGGTGCTCGGCCCGGGCGGGGAGCCCGAGCTCGTGCTGGGCTCGGCAGGGTCGAACCGCATCCGCTCGGCGATCGTGCAGGTGATCGCCAACACGGTGGACCGGGGGATGAGCCTGCAGGAGGCCGTCGACTCGCCGCGGGTCCACTTCGAGGACGGGATCGTCTACGCCGAGCCGGGGGTCGACGAGGCCCCGCTGGCCGGCCGGCACCTCGGGCGCTTCCGGGACCGCAACCTGTTCTTCGGCGGCGTGCAGGCGGTCCGCCGCGACCCGGCGACGGGGGAGATGGCGGGCGCGGGCGATCCGCGACGCGGCGGCGCCGTCGTGGTCGCCTGAGGCTTCAGGCGCGCTGCTCGCCGGCGACGAGCGTCCGCACGACCTCGAGGCGGTCGTCGAGCAGGCAGAGTCGGCGGGGAGGCCGGCGGCGAGGCGGCCCACCGCGCGCTCGGGAAC
>JALYMV010000485.1 GCA_030773575.1 Actinomycetota bacterium | reverse complement strand
GCCCGTGGCGGCGAGGGCGGCCGGGCTCCGCTTCAGCCGCCGCTCGCCTTCGTCGAGGCCGTCCTCCCAGATCTCGTCCGGGGGACGGCCGCTCATCGCCTCACGCCGCGGCGCCCACGGCCGCCATGACCTCTTCGGACGCGTCGAGCGCCTGGCGCATGCAGTCGTCCATGTCGATGTAGAGGTAGTTGGCCAGGCGGCCGGCGAAGAACGTCCGCTCGCCGCCGAGCTGCTCGCGCAGGAAGCCCTGGTAGCGGTCGTTGAGCTCCCTGTTCTCGGGCAGCTCGATGGGGTAGTACCGCGTCGGCGCGCCGGTGAACTCGAAGCCGAGCACCGTCCCCTCGCACTGCTGGCCCGAGGCGTGCTTGGTCTCGTGGATGCGGATGAAGGGGAACTCCTCGCCCGGGTAGTTGACGACCATCGCGCCCTGGGCGTACTCCTTGTGCGGGATGTGGACGTTGCGCACGTCGATCCCGCGCCAGTCGAGCTTCCCGAACCGCTCGCCGCAGAAGACGTCGAGCGGGCAGGTGAGGACGATCACGTCGGCCTGCTCGGCGCGCGCGTGCTCGTCGAGGTTCTCGAGCGTGACGTCGACGCCCGTGCGCACCGTGATCGACGGGTCGGCGAGCAGGCCGTCGATGAGGTCCGTGTAGCCGTTGAGCCCCGCCGGCCACCCCTGGAAGGGATCCGGGAACAGGTAGGGATCGTTGTCCCAGCGCACCGAGACGCGCCGCGGCGCCCACTGCGCCGACAGCTCGCGCGCCGGGCGGCCCCACTGCTTCTCCGTGTAGGGGCGGATGAAGCGCTCGTAGAGGATCGGGCCCATCAGCTCCAGGCACCACTCCTCGAAGTTCGCCGCCTGCGCACGGGCGGCGGCGTCGATGCCCTTGCGCTCCTCGAGCTGCCGGTGGATCTCGGCGGCGTTGGACTGCCGGTCGATGTCGGAGAGGAGGATGGGCCAGTTGAGGATCTTGCCGTCGGCGAGGATGTCGACCCGGTGGCGGTAGTCGCGGAACGGCGTCATCTCGTTGGCGAGGTTCCAGACCTCCTCGTCCTCCGTGTGGAAGATGTGGGAGCCGTGGGGCTCGTAGAGCACGCCCTCCATGTGCTCGGAGCGGATCAGGCCGCCGGGGACGGAGTCGCGCTCCAGCAGGACGGTCTCGAGGCCGTTGCGGGCGAACCGGTGGGCGAGCGTGCAGCCGGTCAGGCCGGCGCCCACCACGAGAATGCGAGGACATGCGTTCATGTATGGCTCCTTCGGGTCTTGGCGTCGCCGCTGCGGCGCGTCCGGGAGTTCGACTCCACGGCGCCGCCGGCGCTCAGCGCCTCGAGGCGGCGGTCCATCAGGGTCTGCATGCGGCTGGCGATCGTGTCCCAGCGGCTGTCATGGAGGATCGGCTCGACCTTGCGGTCGCGGTCGTCGCGCGGGTGCTCGAGCACCTGGCGGCAGGCCGTGGCGAAGCCCTCGGCGTCGTCCTGGAGGTCGACGATCGTGTCGTACTGAGCGACGACGTCGGGAATCCGGGTGGAGACGACGGGCAGCCCGGCGGCCAGGTACTCGAGGTTCTTGGTCGGGCTGATCGAGCGCGTCGCGTCGTTGAGCGCGAAGGGCATCAGCGCGACGTCGAAGCCGGCCATCACCGCGGGCAGCGCCTCGTAGGGCTGCTTGCCCGGGTAGCGGACGTTGAGCGCCCGGGGAACGTCGGCCGGGTCGATCTTGAAGATCGGGCCGACCATCTCGATGTCCCAGTCCGGGAGGCGCTCGGCGAGGCCGGCGACGAGCTCGAGGTCGATGCGCTCGTCGATGACGCCGACGTAGCCGGCGACGGGCCGCTCGCGCCGCTTGCGCATCGCGCGCGCCGGCTCGTAGTGCTCGGGGTCGACGCCGGAGGGGAAGAGGTGGACCGGCGATGCCGTCCGGCCGCGGACGCCGGCGTGGATCGACCGGCCGCCCGTGAACACCAGGTCGGCCACCCGCAGCGTCTCGTCCTGGGCGCCGCGTAGGGTGGGCGACGCGTGGGCGAAGTTGGCCAGGTCGTCCATCACGTCGTAGACGAGCAGCGAGCGGTCGATGAGCTGGGCGTAGGGGAGGGCCAGCGGCGTGTAGAGCCAGACCGTCCGCCCCGGCCGCGATCCCAGCAGCTCGGCGACCGCCTCGGGGTAGTCGACGGCGTCCGGGTCGTCGAAGCCGGCCAGGCGCTGGGGCCCAGGGACCTCGAGCCAGACGCGCTGGATCGCGTCGCGGCGCTCGACCGCGAGCCGCGGCCGGTCGACGTCGCTGACGCGCGGCTCCTCGACGAACCAGGTCCGCCGCCCGCGCGCGAGGCGGGAGATGAGGTGCTGCGGGCGCTGGTAGACGTGATCCCAGGGCAGGTGGGAGAAGACCACCAGTTCGTCGTGGCGGGGCAGGGTGACCAACTCCTTCGTCTCGTCGACCGCGGTCAGCCGACCGCGGGAATGAATGGCGACCTCGTCGGCCGGCGGCTCGAGCCACTCGTAATGGGCCATCAGCGGCAGCAGGCCGGCGAGGTGCTCGGCCGTATGGTCGCTGAGGCGGTAGGCGGGAAGATCGGCGGAACTCGTCCCGGCGGCGGCCGCCGAGTAGGAGCGCGAGACGGAGGACTGGTGGCGGACGAGCTCCTCGTCGAGCCAGATGACCCCGACCGGGTCGATCGACCGGTCGGCGCGCTCGAGCAGCGAGATCCAGTCCAGCGAGTCCAGGAAGCCGAACCAGCAGTAGCCGTCGATCGGCGCCCCGGCGGCCCGGGCCTGCTCGACCTGCTCGAGGGTGTGCTTGAGCCACGTCGCGCGGTCGAACGGCGAGCCCGACATGTTCGTCTCGCCCAGGATCAACGGCAGGCCGGTGTGCTCGGCGTACTGGCGGATGAGCTCGGCGAGGCCCTGCGGGTCGGGCGCCGGCGTGACGCCGCGGAACTCCGCCCGCTGGGGATGGCCCGGCCCGAGCGGGTGGCGCCTGCCGGCGGCGATCTCGTGGAGCAGGTCGCCTTCGCCGGCGCCGTAGGCCCACTCGTGGTGCGCGTAGTAGTCGAGGCCGAGGACGTCGACGAAGCCGGGCTCCATCTCGAGCAGGTCGGCCCCGCCGGCGCGGACGACCTCGCCGACGAACGGGCGGTCGCGGTCGGAGGCGCGGCCGAGCAGGGCGTCGAGCGCGAAGAACCGGCGGTCGTCGGCCAGGGCGGCGATCTCCTCGCCGGCCGGCTCGAGCGCCGTGTGGCCCTCGCAGGAGTCCACCCAGACGTGCGTGGCCTCCGGCAGGAGCTCCCGGTAGCGGCGCGTGACCCGCGCGACCGACGGCAGCACGTTGCGCAGCAGCCCGACGAACCCGTCGACCCCGTGGTGGTACGGCGGCCAGATCGCCTCGTGGCCGGAGAGGAAGAGCGTGGCGAAGGGCTCGTTGAAGGCGGTGTACTCGCGGACCCAGGGGTAGCGCTCGGCGAACGCCTCGCAGTAGCGCTCGTAGGCGGTGCCGAACCGCGGGTCGGCGAAGGCGCCCGTCAGCCAGCGCGGGTAGCTCGTGTGGTGGACGAGGTCGACGATCGGCTCGAAGCCCTCCGAGCGCATGTAGGCCATGACCTGGTCGGTGTGGCCCCAGTCGTAGGCGCCCGGCGCGGGCTCGATCCGGTGCCAGCGGATCGGGTAGCGCAGCCGCGTCACCCCGTGGGCGCGGAGGAGATCGAGATCGTCGCGCCAGCGGGTGGCGTGGCCCGAGGTCTCGAGGACGTCCACGTCGTGCGCGGGCAGGTAGGTGCTCTCGAAGGCACCGATGAAGGGCATCCGGCTCAGTTCGTGCACTGCGGCGGTCCTCTTTCGGCCCGTGGGTCGACTTCGGAGGTCCACCGGCGGCTGAGACCGCACAGGCGTCCCTTCGTCGAGCAAACTGCCCGGCGAAGGCCCCAGAAGTGCCGCCCGGCACGCTGAGGCCTACCCCTGACACGGTGCTGCGCAAACGATCCTCCCAGACCTGGGGTTCACATGCGGCGCCGGGGGGTAGGGCCCGAAGCCATGGGCAGCGGCGGCGACTCCATCGGCCTCTTCCTCCTCGTCATGGCGGTGATCGCCGTCGTCGGGCTCGCCGTGGTCCTGATGCTGCGCCGGCGCAAGGGCGCCGCGCAGCCCGGCGGCACCGTGCCCGACGAGACGAGCGCCGGCGAGCGCCCCCTCTACAAGGACCCTGATCCCGAGGGCATGGCGGGCGGCCGCACGACCTCCGAGCCCCCGAAGCGCTAGTTCGAGCTCAGCGCTCGGCGCACGT
>JALYMV010000484.1 GCA_030773575.1 Actinomycetota bacterium | reverse complement strand
CCACGGTCGCGCCGCTGCCGCCGCTCACGCCCGTCCTGGACGGTCGCGGGACGGGCATCCGGCCGCTGCCGGCCGCCGCGCGGCGCGGGTTGTGCTCGCGATCGCGATACGACCGCCTGCGCATGGTGCTGGGGACGAGCGGGGCGGAGCAGATCACCGGCGCCCGGGCGGCCGAGCGGATCTTCGCGGGAACCGGCAACGACCGGATCGGCGCCGGCTCGGGGAACGACTGCGTCGACGGCGGGGCGGGCAACGATGTCATCGACGGTGCCCGCGGCGCCGACGTGATCCTGGGCGGGTCGGGCGCCGACGTCATCCGGGGAGGCCCGGGGCGCGACCTCATCGACTGCGGGCCCGGTCGCGACGCCGTGCTGCGCGGTCGCGGGGACCGGATCCGCGGCTGCGAGCGGGTCCTGCGGCGGCGCTGACCCGGCGGCCGCGGCCGAGGCTCCGGAGACCTGGTGAGGAGGGAGTGGACGTCCGGCCGCGGCGGCGCGATGTGACACACCCGCCGGGATCCACCCCCCGGGTCACCCGATGCCGGTCAGGGCGGCGCGAGGTGACACGAGGGGCTGAGACGCACGGTGTGTCACCTCAGGCCGGTGCGGGGCGATACTGGGGCGATGGACGGCCGCTCGCTTCCGGTCCTCGCCTCGACGGCTGGACCGTGACGGAGCTCCAGGCAGGAACGCGTAAGCCGGCCACCCGGCGGTGATCGGGCGGGCGGTCTCGACCGTTGGCCGATCCGGCATCCGCTTCGCGGTCGTGTCGGGACAGGACCACACCTGTCCCTCCCGGTTCGCGTCCGGCGGCCGGGATGACGGCGAGGAGAAAGCGTGCGATGCCTACTGTGGAGGCTGACGGCCGTCGCCTCGACCGCCGCCCGCCTGCGAAGTCAGCGGCTTGAGCCGGGGCGCACAAAGTTGTTACAAAGTCCGCCGAAGGGCTACAATGCCGGTGCTGCCACAGACGAGCCGTTCCCTCGGCTCAGCGGCGCGCCGCAGGGGCGCGTCCCGTCTGTAGGGTG
The DNA here is from genome assembly GCA_030773575.1 of Actinomycetota bacterium. GTDB lineage: Bacteria > Actinomycetota > Thermoleophilia > Solirubrobacterales > Solirubrobacteraceae > JACCYI01. The sequence goes on along the minus strand of JALYMV010000484.1, from coordinate 7,716 downwards.
GCCCGCCTCCCATGCCCGCTCCCTTCCCACAGGACCCGAGGTCCAACGACGACGACCGCCACGAGGCGGGCCGCTCGCAGCCGTGCGGCCGGGGGCCCCGTGCCCGTCGCAGCTCCGACGGGCTGGGTGATCGGACCGGGTACCGGATGACGGGTCGCTGCGGCCGCGCCGCCCGTGCCCGCCGCACCGTCCGCGGCCGGCTCCTCGACCGGAGCGCCTCGTGTCCACGCACGCGTCCGTAGCGGTGGACCCCATCGCGATCGCGCGCTGGACCGACGTCATCCTCGTCGTCGCGGCCGCGCCGTTCGTGCTCCTGATGGACCTGCCCGTGCCCGGCTACGTCGCCGGCGCCGTCGCGTGGATCGTCTCGCGCATCGCCGGCCACTTCGTCGAGCGCCGCGGGCGCGCCTCGGGCGACATGCGCACCATGGCCGGTCTGACGCTGATCAGCTCCATGGGGCGCGCGTGGCTCGTGGGCCTTACCATCCTCGCCGTCGGCCTGGCGGGGGAGCGCGAGGACGGCCTCACCGCGGCGCTGCTGGTCCTCGCCGCCTTCACGCTGTACCTCGTCGTCCAGATCGCCCTTCGTCCCTTGGAGAGGAAGCCGTCGAACCCATGAGCAACCGCCGCAAACTCCTCTTCGGCATCCTCGGCGCCTACGTGGGCTCGATGGTCCTCGTCGTCGCCATCTTCGGCGCCGCGCGCCGCGACAACGAGGAGTTCGCGCCGCAGAACGAGTTCAGGCTCGACGAGTGGTTCGCGCTCGGCCCGATCGCGTTCAACAAGGCCGTCTTCTACGTGATCGTCGCGGCCCTGCTGACCATCGGGACGATGCTCTACATCGCGAACCGGATGCACGCCCGCCCCAACCGCGTCCAGACCGCGGTCGAGACGCTGTACTCGCTGATGCGCGACAACATCACCCGGGGCAACATGGACGACCGGATGGCGGCGAAGTGGTTCCCGTTCATCGGCGCGCTCTTCCTGTTCATCTGGTTCTCGAACCTGATCGGCTACATCCCGCTGCCGACGAACACCGAGCACCCGGTCGACGTGTTCGGCGTCTCCATCCCCGCCTTCGCCCTCTACGCCGCGACGGCCAACGTCTCCATCCCCCTGGTCCTCGCGCTGGTGGTCTTCGTCGCCTACAACCTCGAGGGCATCCGCGCCAAGGGCCTCGGGGGCTACCTCAAGAGCCTCGTCCCGCAGGGTGTGACGGGGCCGATGGCGGGCTTCATCTTCGTCCTGGAGTTCATCTCGAACTTCATGCGGCTGATCTCGCTCTCCGTTCGACTGTTCGCGAACATCCTCGCGGGCCACCTGATCATCCTCTTCATGTCCGGCGGCCTGGCGGTCCTGCTCGGCATCGAGCTCCTCGGCGTCTTCACCCTGCCGTTCGGCGTCCTGCTCTTCATGTTCGAGGTGGGCCTCGTCGCCACGCTGCAGGCCTTCATCTTCGCCACCTTGTCTGCCATCTACCTCGGCGGCGCGGTCGCCGACCACCACTAAAAGGAGCTCGTCGCAATGGAATTCCTCCTGTCCTTCATCACGGTCTTCGCGCAGGCGGACGCCGGCTCGGAAGCGGGCAAGGCGATCGCCCTGGGCGTCGGCGGCGGGCTCGGCGCGGTGGGCGCCGGCATCGGCATCGGCACGATCTTCGGCAAGGTCATCGAGTCCGTCACGCGCCAGCCGGAGATGCGCGACGAGATCACCTCGATCCAGTGGCTCGGATTCGCGCTCACCGAGGCGTGCTTCTTCTACGGGCTGGTCGCGGGCCTCATCGCGTTCTTCCTCTAATGCGCGGCGCCCTCGTGCTCGCGGCCGAGGAGGGCGGCGGGTCCTTCCTCGTCTCGCCGGGCCTCGGCCTGATGATCTGGACGCTGCTCGTCTTCGCGATCTCGATGTTCGTCCTGGCCCGGCTGGCCTTCCCCCGGATCGGCGAGGCGCTCGACAAGCGCCAGCGCGCGATCGAGGAGTCCATCGACGCGTCCGAGCGCACCCGCGCGGAGGCCGACCGCCTGCTCGCCGAGTACCGCGAGCGGCTCGCCGCCGCCCGCACCCAGGCCGACGAGATCGTCGCGCGCGCCCGCAAGACGGGCGAGAGCCAGGAGGCCGAGGCGATCGCCGAGGCCCGCCGCAAGCGCGAGGAGATGATGGAGCAGGCCCGCCGCGACATCCAGACCGAGACGCGCCGCGCCATCCAGGAGATCCGCCGCGAGGTGGCCGACCTGACGGTGGCCGCCACGGAGAAGGTGACCCGCAAGTCGCTGGACTCCGAGGACCAGCGGCGCCTCGTCGAGGACGCGCTCTCCGAGCTCGACTTTGCCGCGCTGTCGAGCGGGAACCGGCGGTAGGAGGAGCCGATGGAGGAGATCGCCACGGTCTACGCCCGCTCGCTCTTCGAGGTCGCCAAGGAGAGCGGCAAGCTCGACGAGGTTCGCGAGCAGCTCGGCCAGATGGCCGACGCCATCGCGGGCGAGCACTCGCTGCAGGTGTTCTTCTACTCCCCCTACTTCTCGCCCGACGAGAAGAAGGAGGGCCTGCGCAAGGCGATCTCCGACCCCGACCCGACGGTCCTGAACTTCCTGGACCTGCTGATCGAGAACCACCGCATGCCGGCGCTGCTGCGCGTGCGGCGGTCCTACGATGCACTGTGGGAGAAGGAGAACGACCTGCTGCCGGTCGAGGTCACCTCGGCCGTCGAGCTCGACGAGGAGACCGTCCGCCACATCGGCGAGCGCATCGGCGAGCAGACCGGCCGCAAGGTGGAGCTCTCCTCCTCGGTGGAACCCGACCTGCTGGGCGGCATCGTCGTCCGGGTCGGCAACTCCGTGATCGACGCGTCCATCCGAAACCGCCTCGAACAACTTCGCAGAACCGTGGCGAAGGCCCAGTAGCGCCTCGCCCAAGGAGAACCTGATGCAGATCAAGCCCGACGAGATCACCTCCATCCTCAAGAGCCGCATCGAGGGGCTCGACGCCGGTCAGGCCGACCTCACCGAGGTCGGGACCGTGCTGTCGGTCGCCGACGGCATCGCGCGCCTGCACGGGCTCGAGAACTGCCAGGCGTTCGAGATGCTCGAGCTCCCGCACGACGTCACCGGCCTCGCGCTCAACCTCGAGTCCGACAACGTCGGCGCCGTGCTCTTCGGCGACTGGGGCAAGATCAAGGAGGGCGACACCGCGAAGCGCACGGGCCGCCTCCTGGAGATCCCGGTCGGCGAGGGCCTACTGGGCCGCATCGTCGACCCGCTGGGCAACCCGCTCGACGGCAAGGGCGAGATCGTCACCGACGGCACCCGCCCCGCCGAGTTCAAGGCGCCCGGCGTCGTCCAGCGTCAGCCGGTCAAGGAGCCGATGCAGACGGGCCTGAAGGCCGTCGACTCGATGATCCCGATCGGCCGCGGGCAGCGCGAGCTGATCATCGGCGACCGCCAGACGGGCAAGTCGGCGATTGCGATCGACACGATCATCAACAACAAGGACAACGACGTCGTCTCGGTCTACGTCGCCATCGGCCAGCGCATGGCCACGGTGGTCGGCCTGGCCAAGACGCTCGACGACGCCGGCGCCCTCGACAACACGATCATCGTCGCCGCGTCGGCCGACGAGGCCGCGCCGATCAAGTTCATGGCCCCGTACGCGGGCTGCGCGATGGCCGAGTACTTCCTCTACAAGGGCGGCCACGCGCTCTGCATCTACGACGACCTCACCAAGCACGCCTACGCCTACCGGCAGATGTCGCTGCTGCTGCGCCGCCCGCCGGGTCGCGAGGCCTACCCGGGCGACGTCTTTTACCTGCACTCCCGCCTGCTCGAGCGCGCGGTCAAGCTCAACGACGAGCTCGGCGGCGGCTCGCTGACCGCGCTGCCGATCATCGAGACGCAGGCCGGCGACGTGTCGGCCTACATCCCGACGAATGTGATCTCGATCACCGACGGGCAGATCTTCCTCGAGCCCAAGCTCTTCTACTCGGGCGTGCGCCCTGCCATCAACGTCGGCATCTCCGTGTCGCGGGTGGGCGGCTCGGCGCAGATCAGCCCGATGAAGAAGGTGGCCGGCAAGCTCAAGCTCGACCTCTCCCAGTACCGCGACCTCGAGGCGTTCTCGCAGTTCGGCTCCGACCTCGACAAGGACACCCAGCAGACCCTGGCCCGCGGCGAGCGCCTGGTCAAGACGCTCAACCAGGGCGAGCGCTCCCCGCTCCCGGTCCAGGAACAGGTCGCGGTCATCTACGCCGCCACCAACGGCTACCTGGACCGCATCAGCGCCGAGCGCGTCGAGGAGTTCAACCAGGGGCTCGTCGAGCGCCTGCGCGCCTCGCAGGGCGAGCTGCTGGGCACGATCGGCGGCGGCGACTGGTCCGACGGCACGCGGGAGTCGCTGAAGTCGGCGATCGAGGAGTTCGCGTCGGACTTCGGCTACGACCTCGACGAGGAGGGCCTCCCGCTCGACGAGGAGGTCCCGGTCTCCCAGCGCTCCAACGGCGGCGCGCCGGTGGGCGACGAGGCCCGCAACGCGGAGGACGAGTCGGCGGGCGACGACGAGCAGGGCTCGGGCGACGGCGCGGCCGCGGTGGCCGCTGGGACGAGCGCCTGACCCATGGCCACGAAGGGCGTCAAGAGCCGCATCGGCTCGGTCAAGAACATCCAGAAGATCACGCGCGCGATGGAGATGGTCGCCGCCGCGCGCCTGCGCCGGGCCGAGCAGCGGATCTCGAACCTGCGCCCCTACGCGGGGGCGATCCGGAGGATGACCCGGCAGGCCGCGGAGGCCGCCGGGAACATCTCCGGCGTCCCCGTGCTCACCCAGCACGAGTCCGAGAACACGATCGCGATCATGCTCGTGACGGGCGACCGCGGCCTGGCCGGCGCCTTCAACTCGCAGATCATCCGCGCGGGCATCCGCGCGGGCAACGAGTACGAGGCGGAGGGCAAGACGGTCGTCTACTACGCGTCGGGCCGCCGCGGCGTCTCCTCGCTCACCTTCCGTAAGAAGGAGCTCGCCGGGCAGTACACCGGCTTCACCGACCGCCCGGCCTACGCCAACGCCCGCGAGATCGGCAACGACCTCACGGCGGCCTTCGTCGACGGCGAGGTCGACCGCGTGGAGATCTTCTACAACGGCTTCGTGTCCGCGCTGACCCAGGAGGTCACGCGCGAGACGCTGCTGCCGCTCCAGGAGGCGTCGATCTTCGAGGACGCACGCGCGGCCGGCGAGGAGACCGTAGGCGAAGCCGGCGGCGAGCGAAGCGAGACCGGGGAGAAGCAGGACACGGGCCACCACGCGCTCGTGGAGTACGAGCCCGATCCCGACGTGATCCTCCAGCGCCTCGTGCCGGAGTACGTGCAGATCTCGATCTTCCGGGCGCTGCTCGAGTCGACCGCGTCCGAGCACGGCGCGCGCATGACCGCCATGCGCAACGCCTCCGAGAACGCGGGCGATCTCATCAAGGACCTCACCCTGCAGATGAACCGCGAGCGCCAGGCGGAGATCACGCAGGAGATCATGGAAGTCGTCGCGGGCGCAGAGTCGCTCGTCTAAGGAGAATCCGAAATGGCAACCGTCGCACCCGAGGAGCAGCAGGGCACCGAACGCAAGCGCAACGTCGGCCGGATCGAGGAGATCCAGGGCGTCGTCATCGAGGCGGTCTTCCCGGACGAGCTGCCCGAGATCAACTACGCGCTCGTCATCGAGCGCGAGTCGCCGCCCTCCGAGGAGGAGGGCATCTCCGGCGGCGAGGTCGGCAACCTCGTCCTCGAGGTCCAGCAGCACCTCGGCGACGACCGCGTCCGCGCGGTCGCCATGGACACCACGGACGGCCTTGCGCGCGGGATGGAGGTCATCGACACGGGTGCCCCGATCACCGTGCCGGTCGGCCAGGCGACCCTCGGCCGCATCTTCAACCTGCTCGGCGAGACGATCGACCAGGGCGACGGGATCGCCGACGACGTCGAGCGCTGGCCGATCCACCGCAGCGCCCCGACGGTCGAGAACCTCACCCCGACCAACGAGATGTTCGAGACCGGCATCAAGGTCATCGACCTCCTCGCGCCCTACGCCAAGGGCGGCAAGGTCGGCCTGTTCGGCGGCGCAGGCGTGGGCAAGACGGTCATCATCCAGGAGCTCATCCACAACCTCGCCCAGGAGCACGGCGGCCTGTCGGCCTTCGTGGGCGTGGGTGAGCGCTCGCGCGAGGGCAACGATCTCTGGCTCGAGATGACGGAGTCCGGTGTCATCGACAAGACGATGCTCGTCTTCGGCCAGATGAACGAGCCGCCCGGCGCGCGCATGCGGGTCGCGCTCTCCGGCCTGACGATGGCGGAGTACTTCCGCGACCAGGAGGGGCAGGACGTGCTCCTCTTCATCGATAACATCTTCCGCTTCGTGCAGGCGGGCTCGGAGGTCTCCGCGCTCCTGGGCCGCATGCCGTCGCAGGTCGGCTACCAGCCCACGCTCGAGTCCGAGATGGGCCAGCTCCAGGAGCGCATCACGTCGACCCGCAAGGGGTCGGTCACCTCGATCCAGGCGATCTACGTCCCGGCCGACGACCTCACCGACCCGGCGCCGGCCTCGGTGTTCGCGCACCTCAACGCCACGACGACGCTGTCGCGGGCGATCTCCGAGAAGGGGATCTACCCCGCGGTCGACCCGCTGGACTCCACCTCGACGATCCTCAAGCCCGAGATCCTCGGCGAGGAGCACTTCCGGGTCGCCAACGAGGTGAAGGAGGTGCTGCAGCGCTATCGCGAGCTGCAGGACATCATCGCCATCCTCGGCATCGACGAGCTCTCCGACGAGGACAAGGTGCTCGTGCAGCGCGCCCGCAAGATCGAGCGCTTCCTCTCGCAGCCGTTCTTCGTCGCGGAGCAGTTCACCGGCACCCCGGGCAAGTACGTCCCGATCGCCGAGACGGTGCGCTCGTTCCGGGAGGTCCTCCAGGGGCAGCACGACGACCTGCCGGAGTCGGCGTTCTTCCTCAAGGGCTCGATCGACGACGTCCTCGAGTCCGCCAAGAAGTAATGGCGCGCACCCCGTTCCAGGTCGAGATCCTCTCCCCCGAGGGAGAGGTCTTCAACGACGAGGTCGAGATGCTCTCGACCCGGACGGCCGTGGGCTCGATCGGCGTGCTGGCCAACCACCAGCCGCTGCTCGCGCTGCTCGAGCCCACGGAGCTGCGCCTGCACCGCTCGGAGTCCGAGATCCTCTCCTTCGCCCAGGGCGAGGGCTACCTCCAGGTCGCCGGGTCGCGCGCGCTCGTGCTCGTCGACGAGGTCTTCGAGCGCGGCCAGCTCGACGCGGGCGACCTGCGCGAGCGGCTGCACAAGGCCGAGGACCGGCTGTCGCGCGCGGAGGAGGACTCCGAGGAGCAGCGCACCGCCCAGCGCGAGAAGCGCCGCTACGAGGCGTTCCTCAAGCTGGTGGAGGGGCCGGGGATGTAGGCGGGAACCGGCCTCAGCCGGTCACCGCCCAGGCGCCCTGGCTGCCGACCGGTCCTGCGCCGTCGGAGACCACCCGCACCCCGAAGCCGAAGCGGCTCGCGCGATCGGTGCCGGCGCCGTCGCCCTGCGCGGGGTCGAAGATCGTGCGCGGCCGCGCGAGGCCCGAGACCTCGGCCTCGTAGACGCAGAGGTGGCCGGCCGCCGCCGCGGGAGCGCCCGCGTTGCCCGGGCACTCGGGCGGCGCGGTGGCGCCCGCCGCCACGAAGCGCACGGT
>JALYMV010000483.1 GCA_030773575.1 Actinomycetota bacterium | reverse complement strand
CCGCCGCCCTCCTCCTCGAGCCGGACGGCGGCCACGCGCGGCCGGCGCGGCGGCAGGGCGATCGCCTCCACGCAGCGCAGCGCCGGGGCGCCCGAGCCGGCCACGCCGTCGAGCAACGCCGCGATCGTCGCCACGTCGCCCTCCGGGCGCTCGCCGAGGAACACGAGGGTCACGTGCAGGTTGGCCCCCGGCACCCGCCGCCAACCCGGCCCCAGGCCCGCCGACCACCTCCACAGCGCGGCGCGGGCCTCTTCGGGCAGCGCCAGGGCGACGAAGAGCCGCAGCGTCTACGCCCCACCGCACAGCAGCCGGCGCAGCAGGTGCATCGCCACGGTGGTGCTGCGCTCGCGGACGTCGTCGCGGCCGCCCGGCAGGTGGACCGTGCGGACGATCCGCGGCCCGCGGGCGTCCGACACGCTGAGGCAGACCGTCCCCACCGGCTTCTCCTCGGTCCCGCCCCCCGGCCCGGCGATCCCCGTGATCCCGACGCCGAGCTCCGAGCCGAACGCCGCGATCGCGCCGTGGGCGAGGGCGGCAGCCACCTCGGGGGAGACCGCCCCGCGGTCGGCGATGAGCCCGGCCGGGACGCCGGCCAACGCCACCTTCGCCTCGTTGGCGTAGGCCGTCACGCCGCCCAGCGCCCACGCCGAGGAGCCGCCGCGCGCGGTCAGCCGCGCCGCCATCAGCCCGCCCGTGCAGGACTCCGCCACGGCGATCGTGCGTGCGGGCGGGCCCGCCAGCAGCGCGGCGACCTGGTCGTCGATCGTGGTGCCGTCCGTCGAGAACAGCGTGTCGCCGTGACGTTCTCGCACCCCCGCCTCGAACCGCTCGTAGGTCTCCCGCGCCGCCGGCTCGAAGACGGTGGCGATCTCGATCTCTCCGCGGCGCAGGCAGGTGGTGACCTCGAGCTCGCCGAGCGCCACGCCCGAGCCCTCGAGGACCCGCAGCGTCTCGGCGATCTCGGACTCGGGGATGCCGAACAGCCGCATGATCCGCTGCTCGTAGCTGCCCGCACCCGCCAGCGCCCGCCCGACCGCCTCCGTCTCGAGCGCTGTCGCCCACATGGGCTGGAGCTCGCGCGGCGGCCCGGGCAGCACGAGGACCGTCGGGCCCGAGCGCCCGTCGGCGGGCGGCACCACGAGGCCCGGGGCCGTGCCGACCGGCTCGAGCACGGTGGAGCCCTCCGGGATGATCGCCTGCTTGCGGTTGCCCGCCCGCAGCGCGGCCCGGTCGAGGTCCGGCCAGCGGGCGGTCAGCCGCTCGAGGATCTTCGCGATCCGGCCCTCGAGCGCCTCGTCGAGCACCATGGGCCGCCCGGCGAATTCGCCCACGACCTCGGCGGTCAGGTCGTCGGCGGTCGGGCCGAGGCCGCCGCTGGTGATCGCCAGGTCGACACCGGTGCCGGCCAGGAAGTCGAGCGCGGCGCGGACGTCGGCCGGCCGGTCGCCGACCACCACGGTGTGGGAGAGCTCGACCCCCCGCTCGCGCAGCCGCTCCGAGAGCCACGGCCCGTTGCGGTCGGCGATGATCCCCGAGAGGACCTCGGTCCCGGTGATCACGATCCCGGCGCGGGCGCTCATCCGCAGGTCGGGCGCTGCGCGTCGGGCAGCCGCCGCGGCGCGCGCCCCGGCCGGATGTCGAAGCCGAGCGGGACGGCCGCCTCCGGTACGTCGAAGGAGCGGTTGCCGTAGCGGATCCGGGCGTTGCCGTTGCCGAACGCCACCCGGAAGCGGCGGCCGCGGAACCGGGCGGAGCGCTGCCCGGCCTGGAGGATCGTGTTGATGAGCGCGCGGCCCGTCCGCGAGCGCAGGCAGACCGACACCGGCCCCGTCGCCCGGATCTGCACCTGCACCGTGCGCGGCCGCCGGCGGCGTCTCGAGCGCCGCTGCTCTTCCTCGCCGTCCGCGGTGGGGCTCCGCGCGGGCGCAGGGGTGCGCTGCGCGGCCGGCGTGTCCTCGCCGGCCGGGTCGCCCCACAGGGTCCCGATCGCGGCCAGCAGCCCGACCAGCGCCAGCACGCAGATGCCGACGACCACGCCGGGCGAGATGATCGGCCCCCGCGCGCGGCGCCGCTCTCGCCGCGAGCCGAGGTTGGTCGAGAACGGCGTGAGCTCCTGCGGCGTGGGGCGCTCGAAGCGCTGCTTGTACTCCTCGACGAGGAGCTTGGCGTCGAGGTCGAGGTACTCGCCGTACGTGCGCAGGAAGGTCTTGACGTACGTCGGGCCCGGCAGGAGATCCCACTCCTCCTCCTCGAGCGCGCGCAGGTATTTCGCGCGGATCTTCGTCTCCGCCTCGACCTGGGTGATGTCGATCTTCCGACGCAGGCGCGCGTCGTGCAGAGTGGCCCCGATCTCCGGCATGAGCAGCGCAGGCTACTCGGGGAGGGGCTCCTCGATGGGATCGGCCGCGACGTCGCCCGCCGGCTCCCCGAGCCCCGCCAGCATCCGCGGGACGTCGGCCTCCGTGATCAGGACGGCGCGCGGCTTGGAGCCCTCGTAGCCCGAGATCACCCCCCGCCGCTCGAGCATGTCGATCAGCCGCCCCGCCCGCGTGTAGCCCAGACGCAGGCGGCGCTGGAGCATGGAGGTCGAGGCGGTCTGCATCTCGGCGACGAGGCGGATCGCGTCCTCGAGCAGCGGATCCTCGTCCGGGTCGAAGTCGGGATCCTCCCCCCCGCCCGCGGCGGCCTCCGCCTCGACCTCCTCGAGCAGCTCCTCGCGGAACTCGGGCTCGCCCTGCCGGCGCCAGCCCGCGGTGAGCTCGGCGATCTCGGACTCCTCGATGTAGGCGCCCTGGATGCGCTGCAGCCGCGAGGAGCCGACCGGCGCGAAGAGCATGTCGCCCATCCCCAGCAGGGTCTCGGCGCCGTTCTGGTCGAGGATCACGCGCGAGTCGGTCTGGCTCGAGACGGCGAAGGCGATCCGCGACGGGACGTTGGCCTTGATCATCCCGGTGATCACGTCGACCCGCGGCGACTGCGTGGCGAGCACGAGGTGGATGCCGACCGCGCGGGCCTTCTGGGCGAGGCGGATGATCGAGTCCTCGACGTCGGCGGGCGCGACCATCATCAGGTCGGCGAGCTCGTCGATCACGCAGAGGACGTACGGCAGCGCCGGCTCGCCGCGGGCCTCGCGCACCCGGTTCATCTCGGTCAGCGAACGGGTGCGGGCGAGCGACATGTACGTGTAGCGCTGCTCCATCTCGCGGACGAGGTTCTGCAGCGCGGTGGCGGCCTTCCTCGGGTTCGTGATCACCGGCGTGAGCAGGTGCGGGATCGACTCATAGTGGTTGAGCTCGACCTGCTTGGGGTCGACGAGCACGAGCCGGACCTCATGGGGGGTGGCGCGCAGCAGGATGCCCGAGAGCATCGCGTTGACGCAGCCCGACTTGCCGGCGCCGGTGGTGCCGGCCACGAGGAGGTGCGGCATCTTGGCCAGGTCGCAGCCGATCGCGCGGCCCGCGACGTCCTTGCCCAGCCAGACCGTCAGCGGGGACCAGTCGCCCGGCGGCTCCTGCATGACGTCGCCCAGGTGGACGATCTGGCGGCGGACGTTGGGAACCTCGACGCCGACGGCCTGCTTGCCGGGGATGGGCGCGAGGATGCGGATGTCGGCCGCGGCGAGCGCGTAGGCGAGGTCGTCCTTGAGCTGGGCGACCTTGCCGACCTTGATGCCCGGCGCGAGGCGGATCTCATAGCGGGTGATGTGCGGGCCGGCGACCATGCCGATGACCTGGGCCCTGACGCCGAAGTGGCCGAGCGCCTCGAGCAGCTGGGCGGCGACCTTCTCCTGACCGGCGGTGTCGGGCCGCGACGCCTGCTCGGTGGAGCGCTTGAGGAAGCGGGGGTCGGGGACGGTCCAGGCGAACTCGGGGTCGTCGGTGACCTCGGAGCGGTAGCGGCCCTGCGGCGTGAGCTTGGCGGGGTCGGCCGTGGTGCGGGTGACGCCCGGCTCGTCCGTGTCGGGGTCCTCGGCGAGGCGGGGCTCGGCCGGCTCGGGCTCGGACTCGGGCTCGGGCTCGAGCTCGGGCTCGGCCTCCGGCTCGCCGCCGTAGAGGTCGGGGAAGCGCTCGTCGCCCGACCAGAAGGTCGTGGCGGCGGCCGCCTCGGACATCGGCTCGTCCTCGGGCGCCGCCGCCGGCAGCGCCTGCGTGACCGCCGACCGCTCCACGGCCTCGAGCGCCGCCAGCTCCTCCGCGGCGGCCCGGCGGCGCGCCACCGCGGCGCTCGCCTGCGTCGTGGTCTCCCGAACGCGCCGGCCCGTGCCCTGCAGGACCCCCGCCACGGAAGCGCCGGTGAGCAGCAGCACGCCCGCGACGAACAGGAAGATCGCCAGCACGTGCGCGCCGGCGATCGAGAAGAGCGTCGAGGCGAGCCAGAAGAGGCCCTCTCCCAGCGCCCCGCCGTGCGCCTTGGCGAAGGCGGCGTCCCAGCCCGCCGGGCGGCCGTCACCCGCGCCGATGCCGAGGGTCCCCGCCGCGAGCCCGAGGCACAGGGCGGCGAACAGGCACAGCCCGCCGGCCCGGAACGGGCGGACGGCCGGCAGCACGGGCCGCAGGACCAGCACCGCCCCCGCGGCGAAGAGGGCCGCGGGCGCGAGGTGGTGCGCCGCGCCGATCAGCAGCCGCAGGCCCTCGACGAGCCCCTCCCCCGCCTCCCCGCCGGCCCAGCCCAGGTAGACGACGAAGGAGAGCAGCACGGCCAGAGCGACGAGCCCGAGGCCGAGCAGGTCGAGGTGGTGCTGCTCGAGCACGGGAAGCCGCGGCGGCCAGGCGGGCGCGCCGCGACGGGCGCGGGGCTTGGACTTCGCGGGCGGCATGCGGCGGGCACTCCTTCGACGGGCCGGCGGGGAACCCTGCCGCGCGCCCCTTTAGGATTGTCCCATGGAGGCCTCCGCCCGCCCCGCCCGTGTCCTGATCGTCGAGGACGACGACGACATCGCCCAGGCCCTCCAGCGCTCGCTGCGCCTCGAGGGCTATGAGGTCCGGACGGCGAGCGACGGCGTCGCCGCGCTCGACGAGGCCCAGGCCTTCCTGCCCGACCTCATCGTGCTCGACCTCGGGCTGCCCCGGATGGACGGCATCGACGTCGCGCGCACGCTGCGCGCCAATGAGGACGACACGCCGATCCTCATGCTGACCGCCCGCGACGCGCTCGACTCGCGCGTCGAGGGGCTCGACGTGGGCGCCGACGACTACCTGGTCAAGCCGTTCGAGCGCCAGGAGCTGCTCGCCCGCCTGCGAGCGCTGCTGCGCCGCCGGCCGCCGCGCGGGATGGCGCCGCTGGTGGTCGGGGACCTCACGCTGAACCCCGACACCCACGAGGTCTTCCGCGGCGAGCGCTCGATCGAGCTCACCCAGCGGGAGTTCGAGCTGCTCGAGTACCTGATGCGCAACGAGCGGCTCGTCATCTCGCGGCAGAAGCTGCTCGACGAGGTCTGGGGCTATGACCCGTTCTCGATCACCAACACGATCGAGGTCTTCGTCTCGAACCTCCGGCGCAAGCTCGAGGCCGGTGGCGAGCCGCGCCTCCTGCACACGGTCCGCGGCGCGGGCTACGTCCTGCGGGTGTGAAGGAGGCCGTCCAGCCCTTCCTGCTCGTCCCGGTGGGGTTCATCGCCCTGGGGCTGCTCTTCGCCTACCTCGGGGTACGCGGGCGCCGCGGGGCCGAGGACTTCCGGGCGAAGGCCGCCCGCGCCACCGGCGAGGTGACGGAGATCCGCAACCGGTGGTCCGCGACCGAGGGCTCGACAGCGACGGCAGCTCGCTCGTCCGCTGCCCCGTCGTGCGGTTCACGCTGCCCGACGGCGGCGAGGTCGAGACGGAGACGCCGGGCGCCAATTCCCGCCCCCGCCACGCAGGGAGCGCAGGTCACCGTCCTCTACGACCCCGTCTCCCCGACGAACGCGGTCATCGACTCCCGCTGGGCCGACGGGACGATCGGCAGCGGCTGCATCACGCCTTCGGCATCGTCTTCGCGCTCCTAAGGGCGTCATCCGCGACCCGCAGAACCCCAACCCGGTGGCGCCGGAGCTGCGCGCCGCCCTCTCCCGGGACGAGATCGACCGCCCGTCGCTCGCCGCCGCCGTCGCCGCCTTGGGCGGCGGCGCGCCGGTCGTCGACTCAGACCAGCGCCTAAAACCCCGCTGAAGATTCGCCTGCACAGGACGGCGCCGACCTACCATCAGGCGGTGGCGCGCTGGCGACCAGGTCACGGACAGCTTTCGGCCGCGTACCGGCGGATCCCGATCCGCTGGCGCCTTGCCGGCGGCTCCGCCGCGCTGACCATGGTGATCCTCATGGGCTTCGCGGCGATCGTCGGGGTCCTGACGACCCAGCGCATCCAGGAGGAGTTCGACGACCGGGTGGCCCGCAGCGCCGACGCGCTGGCCCGCGACCTCGAGGTGCGGATCGAGCGCACGCGCAAGCCGACGATCATCGGCCGCTTCCCGCTCCAGGAATACGCCGCGTCCCAGAGCGCGATCATCCGGATCGTCACCCGCGACGGCGACGTCCTCAGGGGAACGGATCGCAACGGCCCGTTCTTCCCGGCCCCGGGCTTCGGATTCACGTTGCCCAACTACCAGGGCTACCGGGTCGAGACCCGCCCGATCGTCGTGCGGACGTTCGACGGCCGCTTCGGCCAAGGCGCCTTCGTCCAGTACGCCCAGCGCAACTCCGACGTCGAGGCGACGGCGCGCAAGGTCCGGGTCTTCCTCCTGCTCGGCGTCCTGGGCGGCACCGTCCTCGCCCTGCTGGCCGGCCTGGCCACCGCGCGCCGCGCGATGGCCCCGGTCTCCGAGCTCACCGCGACGGCGCGGCGCATCGAGCGCACCCGCGACACGACCACCCGGATCCCCCGGCCGCAGGCCGACGACGAGGTGGCCGAGCTGGCCGAGACGCTCGAGGGGATGCTCGACGCCCTCGGCGCCGCCCGCGGCGAGACCGAGGCGGCCCTCGCCCGCCAGCGGGAGTTCGTCGCCGACGCCTCCCACGAGCTCCGCACCCCGCTGACCTCGGTGCTCGCCAACCTCGAGCTCCTCGAGGAGACGCTCGAGGGCGAGCAGCGCGAGGCCGCCGCCTCGGCCCTGCGCTCCTCGCGCCGCATGCGCCGCCTGGTCGGCGACCTGCTCCTCCTCGCGCGCGCCGACGCCGGCCGCGTCGCCCGCCACGAGCCGGTCGACCTCTCCAGCG
>JALYMV010000482.1 GCA_030773575.1 Actinomycetota bacterium | reverse complement strand
CGTGGTCTCGGCGGCGGACGGCCCGATGCCCCAGACGCGCGAGCACATCCTGCTCGCCCGCCAGGTCGGCGTGCCCTACATCGTCGTGTTCCTCAACAAGGCCGACATGGTCGACGACGAGGAGCTCCTCGAGCTCGTCGAGATCGAGGTCCGCGAGCTCCTGTCGGCCTACGACTTCCCGGGCGACGACGTCCCGTTCGTGGTCGGCTCGGCGCTCAAGGCGCTCGACGGCGACGAGGAGTACAAGGCGAAGATCATCGAGCTGGCCGAGCAGCTGGACTCCTACATCCCGGAGCCCGAGCGCGCGCTGGACCGCCCGTTCCTGATGCCGGTCGAGGACGTCTTCTCGATCACCGGCCGCGGCACGGTGGCCACGGGCCGCATCGAGCAGGGCGTCGTCAACACGGGCGACCAGGTCGAGATCGTGGGCATCCGCGAGAAGACGGACACCACGGTCGTCACCGGCGTCGAGATGTTCCGCAAGATCCTCGACCAGGGCCAGGCCGGCGACAACGTCGGCTGCCTCCTGCGCGGCACCAAGCGCGAGGACATCGAGCGCGGGCAGGTCCTCTGCAAGCCGGGCTCGATCACCCCGCACACCAGGTTCAAGGCCGAGGTCTACGTCCTCAAGAAGGAGGAGGGCGGGCGCCACACGCCGTTCTTCAACGGCTACCGGCCGCAGTTCTACTTCCGCACGACCGACGTGACCGGCGTGGCCAACCTGCCCGAGGGCACGGAGATGGTCATGCCCGGCGACAACGTCGCCATGGAGATCGAGCTCATCCAGCCCATCGCCATGGACGCCGGCCTGCGCTTCGCCATCCGCGAGGGTGGCCGCACCGTCGGCTCGGGCGTCGTGACCGACATCACCAAGTAGCACCCGCACCACCAGCAGATACGACCAGTACCAGGGCGGGCCGCGAGCCCTCGCGGTCCGCCCTTGGTGCGCAGTAACCCGATCAGAACGCACCCGTAAAAGAACTTCAGCACCGCAACCGGACGGACAGAGACAGCCACCGTGGCAACCGCAGCCCAGAACAAGATCCGCATTCGCCTCAAGGCCTACGACTCATCGGCCATCGAGACGGCTGCCAAGGAGATCGTCGAGACGGCGACCCGTACGGGCGCGACCGTGTCCGGCCCCGTGCCGCTGCCGACGGAGAAGAACCGCTACGCGGTCCTCCGCGGCCCCTTCAAGGACAAGGACTCCCAGGAGCACTTCGAGATCCGGACGCACAAGCGCCTGATCGACATCCACCAGCCCACCCCCAAGACCGTGGACTCGCTGCAGCGCCTGGACCATCTCCCGGCCGGCGTCGACATCGAGATCCGCCTCGCCTTCGGCTAGCCGGATGCCCGCGATCCTCGCCAAGAAGCTCGGGATGACCCAGCGGTTCCTCGACGACGGCCGCGTCGAGCGCGTGACCGTGCTCGAGGCCGGCCCGTGCCCGGTGACCGCCGTGCGCTCCCACGACGCCGACGGCTACGAGGCCGTCCAGCTCGGCTTCGGCGCCGTGCGCGAGAAGGCCCTCACCAAGCCCGAGCTCGGCCACCTCAAGAAGGCCGGCGCGCCGCCCGTGCGCACCATCGTGGAGTTCCGCGACGAGGCGGGCGAGCTGCGCGTGGGCGACACGGTCACCGTCGAGGCCTTCGAGGTCGGCCAGCACGTCAAGGTCGCCGGCATCTCGAAGGGCAAGGGCTTCCAGGGCACGATCAAGCGCCACAACTTCGCCGCCGGCCCCAAGTCCCACGGCTCCCACAACGTCCGCGCCCCCGGCTCGATCGGCGCGTCGGCCACCCCGTCGCGCGTCCTGCCCGGCATCAAGGGCCCGGGTCGCATGGGCGGCAAGCGGATCACCCAGAAGGGGCTGACCATCGTCGAGCTCATGCCCGACCGCAACCTGATGCTCGTCCGCGGCTCCGTCCCGGGGCCCAAGGGCGCCACCGTGGAGGTGCGCACGGATGGCTGACTCGCTGACCGCCGTTGTTCTGGGCCACGAGGAGACGGTCGCGCTCGACGCCGACGTCTTCGGCGCCCCCTTCAACGGCCCGCTCGTGCACGAGTGCGTCGTCGCCGAGCTGGCCGCTCGCCGACAGGGCACGCACGCCACCAAGACCCGCGGCATGGTCCGCGGCGGCGGTGGCAAGCCCTGGCGCCAGAAGGGCACGGGCCGCGCCCGCGCCGGCTCGTCGCGCTCCCCCGTGTGGACCGGCGGCGGCACCGTCTTCGGCCCGAGCCCGCGCCACTACACCGTCAAGGTCAACCGCAAGGCGCGCCGCGCCGCGCTGCGCGCCGTGCTCTCGCTGCACGCCGAGCGCGGGACGATCTCCGTGCTCGACACGGACGCCTTCCAGATCCCGTCGACCAAGCGCGCGGCCGAGCTGCTCTCCGGCCGCCGCGAGGGCTCCGTCCTGCTCGCCCTCGGCGAGACGGAGGTGGCGGCCGCCAAGTCGTTCCGCAACCTGAAGCGCGTCAACGTCCTGCCCGCCGACGGGACGGGCATCGCGGACCTCGTCGGCGCCGCAGAGCTCGTGGTGTCGCGGGCGGCGCTCGCGTCGCTGACCGCGCGCGCGAGCAAGACCGACCGCCGCGACGGCGAGCGCGCCGCCGCGGGTCTCGAGGCCGCCGGCCCGGTGGCGGGGAGCTAGGCCATGGACGCGTCCCAGATCATCATCCGCCCGGTCGTCTCGGAGAAGTCCTACGTCCTCGCGACGGCCGACAAGTACACGTTCCGCGTCCACCCGGACGCCCACAAGACGCAGATCAAGCAGGCCGTCGAGCAGCTCTTCGACGTGAAGGTGCTCGAGGTCCGCACCGTCTCCGTCAAGTCCAAGCCCAAGCGCCGCGGCTACACCTCCGGCCGCACCCGTGCCTGGAAGAAGGCCATCGTGCAGGTCCGCGCGGGCGACTCGATCCCGATCTTCCAGGGCCTGGAGGCTGATCTGTAATGCCGATCAAGAAGGTCAAGCCGACCTCTCCCGGCCGCCGCTTCATCACGTTCTCGGACTTCGCCGAGGTCACCAAGACCAGGCCCGAGAAGTCGCTCACCGAGGGGCTGCACAAGTCCGGCGGCCGCAACAACAACGGCCGCAAGACGTCGCGCCACCGCGGCGGCGGCGCCAAGCGGGCCTACCGCATCATCGACTTCAAGCGCAGCAAGGACGGCGTCCCCGCCCTCGTGCACTCGATCGAGTACGACCCCAACCGGACCGCCTACATCGCGCTGCTGCACTACGCCGACGGCGCAAAGTCCTACATCCTCGCCCCGGCGCGCCTGCGCGTCGGCCAGACCGTGGTCTCCGGGCCGGGCTCGGACATCGTCGTCGGCAACGCCATGCCGCTGGCCAACATGCCGGTCGGCACGATCGTCCACAACGTCGAGCTGCAGCCCGGGCGCGGCGGCCAGATGGGCCGCTCGGCCGGCGCAGCGATCCAGCTCATGGCGAAGGAGGGCGAGATGGCCACCCTGCGCCTGCCGTCCGGCGAGATGCGCCTCGTCCGCGCCGAGTGCCGCGCGACCGTGGGCACCATCGGCAACGCCGACCACCAGAACGTCACGATCGGCAAGGCCGGCCGCAAGCGCCACCTCGGCGTGCGCCCCCAGACGCGCGGCAAGGCCATGAACCCGGTCGACCACCCGCACGGCGGCGGCGAGGGCGCCGGCTCGCTGGGCAACCATCCGCAGACGCCCTGGGGCGTGCCGACGCTCGGCTACCGCACCCGCAAGAAGGGCAAGCAGTCCGACCGCTACATCGTCCGCGCGCGCCGCCGCGGCAAGAGGGGAAGCAGCAACCGATGAGCCGCTCGTCCAAGAAGGGGCCGTGGGTGGAGGAGCGCCTGATGGCCCGCATCGAAGCCCAGAACTCGGCCAACACGCGCACCATGATCAAGACCTGGTCGCGCGCCTCGACGATCTTCCCGGAGATGGTCGGCCACACGATCGCCGTCCACGACGGCCGCAAGCACGTCCCCGTCTTCGTCTCGGAGTCCATGGTCGGCCACAAGCTGGGCGAGTTCGCGCCCACGCGCCTGTACCGCGGCCATCAGGGGAGCGGCAAGGTCCGATGAGCCCCGCCCCCAAGAAGCCGAAGCCGACCCCGGAAGAGGCCGAGAAGGCCGAGGCCAAGGCCGACGAGCAGTTCATCGCCGAGGAGGACGCCAAGGTCGAGGAGGCCGACGCCCGCGCGGACGCCAAGGCCGCGGCCGCCGCCGAGGAGGAGGCCGCCGCCGAGGTCCCCGCCGAGGACGCCCCCGCCGAGAAGCCCAAGCCGGCCCGCCGCCGGCGCGGCGCCGCGAAGGCCGAGGAGACCCCCGCCCCCGCGCCCCGCCGCGAGCGCCCGGCCGGCCCCGCCGTCACCGTCAAGGCCCAGGCCAAGTACGTCCGCACCTCCGCTCGCAAGGCGCGGCTCGTCTGCGACCACATCCGCGGCAAGGACGTCGAAGAGGCGCGCGCGATTCTCGCCTTCACGCCCCGCGCGGCGGCCGAGGCGTGGAGCAAGCTGCTCGAGTCCGCGGTCGCCAACGCGGAGCACAACCACGAGCTCGTGGGCGACGAGCTGCGCATCGCGTCCGTCCACGCGGACGAGGGTCCTACCCTGAAGCGGTTCCGTCCGCGCGCCATGGGGCGCGCCACCCGGATCCGCAAGCGCACCAGCCACCTCTCCATCACGCTCACCCCGAAGGATCAGGTCTAGACCATGGGTCACAAAGTTCATCCCGAGGGCATGCGCGTGGGCTACATCCACGACTGGAAGTCCAACTGGTTCAACGAGAAGAACTTCTCGGACTACCTGATCGAGGACATCCGGATCCGCGACCACATCACGGGCAAGCTCGCCCACGCGGGTCTCTCGGACATCACGATCCGCAAGGACGCCGCCGAGGTGGAGGTCAACATCCACACGGCCCGCCCGGGCATCGTGATCGGCAAGTCGGGCTCCGAGGTCGACGCGCTGCGCCGCGACCTGCACCGGATGACCGGCAAGTCGATCAAGGTCAACATCCTCGAGATCAAGCGCCCCGAGCTCGACGCGAAGCTCGTCGCGCAGTCGATCGCCGAGCAGCTCGTCAACCGCGTCGCCTTCCGCCGCGCGATGAAGCGCGCGCTCACGAGCGCCATGCGCTCGGGCGCCAAGGGCTGCAAGATCATGGTCGGCGGCCGCCTGGGCGGCGCCGAGATGGCCCGTACGGAGATGTACTCCGACGGCCGTGTCCCGCTGCACACGCTGCGCGCGGACATCGACTACGGCTTCTACGAGGCCCGCACCACCTTCGGCCGGATCGGCGTGAAGTGCTGGATCAACCGCGGCGAGGTCATGCCGGAGGGCTACGCCGGCGAGGCCCTCACCTCGCTCGACGAGCCCAAGGGCGGCCCGGGCGGCGCCGACGACCGCGGTGGCCGAGGCCGCGGCGGGCGCG
>JALYMV010000481.1 GCA_030773575.1 Actinomycetota bacterium | reverse complement strand
CTTGACCGCGCGTCGCGCACCACGCCGCCGGACCGCCACCCACCCAGCCGACCACACCCGCCGACCAAGCGCCGACACGCCAAATCCGCCTGCTCAGCTTGACAACCGGCCGTCCATATCAGCTGTCACGCAGCCGACGCGGGTGCCGGGTGCCGGTGCCGCCGGGTGCATCGAACTTGCGAACCGGGGCGCTAGATCGGGATCCCCCAGAGCGGGAACCAGCGCTCGAGCTCGGGCTCGACCGGCAGCTCGGCGCCGATCTGCGCGCGGAGGCGCAGCTCGCGCTCGTTGTCGCGCTGCTGCTCGCCGCCGCTGGGGACGAAGGGGTAGAACGCCCCGCGCTTGTAGTTGTAGATCCAGTAGACGGGCTTGCCGGCCTCGTCGCGGAAGGCGAAGACCGCCGCGAGCAGCCGGTCGCCGTAGCCGCCGGCCTCCAGGGCGGTGGAGACGGCGTTGATCCCGACCACCACGTCCTCGAAGTCGGGGTCGGCGAGCACCATCCACCGGTAGCCGAAGGCGTCGTCCTCGCGGGTGACGGTCGTCCCCGTCTCCTCGCCCGTGCCGCGCACGACCTCCTCCATGTCGCGCACGATCTGGTCGAAGTCGGCGGTGGCCAGCGGCTGGAAGACGATCCCCGCCTTGCCCGAGCTCTTGAGCCCGAGCTCGAGCTCGAGGGTGACCGCCGCGGTGCTCATCGCGAAGACGCGGTCGGTCGGCGCGGGCTGCTTGAGCTTGCGCTTGCCGGTGATGACGTCGAAGAGGCCCATCCCCGCAGCCTACGCGGGAATCCTGCCCTGCAGCTGCGTCTCGAGGCGCTGGAGGGCGGCGATCCGCTTCTCCATCGACGGGTGGGTCGAGAACAGGCTGCCGATCGCCTTGCCCGCGCCGGGCGGGAAGATGTAGAAGGCGGCCAGCTCGCCCTGCGCCCGCAGGTCCTGGGCCGGGATCCGCTGCATCCCGCCGGAGATCTTCACGAGCGCCGAGGCCAGCGCGCTGGGACGGCCGGTGATGAGCGAGGCGCCGCGGTCGGCGGCGAACTCGCGGTAGCGCGAGAGCGCCTGCATGAGGAAGAACGACACGACGTAGACGACGAAGGAGACCACGAAGAGCACGAGGACGCTCGGGTTCTCGTCGTCGTCACCGGAGTGCCCGCCGCCGAAGAACAGCCCGAACTGCATGATGTAGGCCGCGATCGTGGCGAAGAACGAGGCGAGGGTCATCACGAGCACGTCGCGGTTCTGCACGTGGGTGAGCTCGTGGGCCATGACGCCCTCGAGCTCGGCGGGGGAGAGGAGCTCGATGATGCCCGTCGTCGCACAGACGGTGGCCGACTTCGGCGAGCGGCCGAGCGCGAACGCGTTGGGCATCCGCGTGTTGGCGATGGCGACCTTCGGCTTGGGCAGGTCGGCCTGCACGCAGAGGCGGTCGATCATCGCGTGGAACTCCGGCGCCTCCTGCGGGGAGACCTCGCGGGCGCCCATCGCGCGCAGCGCCAGCTTGTCGGAGCCGAAGAGCTGAAAGACGGCCAGGCCGCCGGCGATGAGGGCGACGGTCACGCCGTTGACGCCTGCCCCGAGCATCGCCACGACGAGGGCGACGTAGAGCAGGCCGAGCAGGAACATCACGAACGTCATCCGGAGCTGGAGGCCGGTGTCGCGTCCGAAGGAGGTAGGTCTCGCCATGGCTCATATTCTGGCAGGCGAGCCACGCGCTTTAGGGGGATTTAGCTTGGCGCGCCGTCGCGGTTCCGGCTCGCTTTCCTCCTGCAAAGCCGCAAGATGCGTTGCAGGAGCCATAAGGCAGGGCCTCTCGGCCGGGCGGCGCGGGGCGCCTGGTTAGAGTGGCGCGCCGCATGAGGCTGAAGCTCCTCCTCGCGACGCTCGTGATCCCGCTCGCCCTGTGGGCGCTGCTGCCCCTGGGCTCGAGCGCCGCCCCGAGCCGGCAGGCGGAGATCTCCAAGAAGATCGACGCCAAGCGCGCGGCGATCGACAAGCGCAAGGGCCGCGAGCGCGTGCTCTCCTCCACGATCGCCGGCTACTCGCGCCGCATCGGCCGACTCCAGGGCGACATCTCCGTCCTCCAGGCCCGCCAGGCGAAGATCCAGGGCGACCTCGACGCCAAGCGCGCCGAGCTGGCCCGGATCCAGGCCCGGCTACGCGCGGAGCGCGCGCGGCTCGTCCGCCTGCGCGTCCGCCTCGCCGAGGCCCGCGCCGCGCTCTCCGAGCGGCTCGTCGCGCTCTTCAAGGCCGACAAGCCCGACGTCGTGACGGTGGTGCTCGAGGCCGAGGGCTTCGCCGACCTGCTCTCGCGCACCGAGTTCATGCAGCGCGTCTCCGAGCAGGACGCCCGGATCCTCGACGTGGTGCGCAGGGCGAAGGCCGACGCGACCGCGACCGCCAAGCGCCTCGACCGGCTCGAGGAACGCGGCCAGAAGGTCGCCGCGGTGATCATGGCCCGGCGCGACGAGGTCGCCGCCGTCAAGGGCCAGCTCGTCGAGCGCCGCGACGCCTACGCCGCCGTGCGCTCGGACAAGCAGTCGTCCCTGGCGACCGTGCGGGAGAGCCGCCAGAACCTCGAGGGCGACCTCGCGGCGCTCGAGAAGGAGCAGGCGAAGATCCAGGCCGCGCTCCAGGCCGCCGCCGGCGGGCCCTCCGCCGGCCCGATCCGCCAGGGCTCGGGCGCGCTCAGCTATCCCGTCAACGGCCCGATCGTCTCCCCGTTCGGCCCCCGCTGGGGCCGCCTGCACGCGGGCATCGACATCGCCGTCCCCGCCGGCACCCCGATCCGCGCCGCGGACTCCGGCAAGGTCGTCCTGCTCGGCTGGACGGGAGGCTACGGCAACTACACCTGCATCTCCCACGGCTCGCTGTCGACCTGTTACGCGCACCAGTCGCGCTACGCGACCTCGCAGGGCGCCAACGTCTCGAAGGGCCAGGTCATCGGCTACATCGGCTGCACCGGCAGCTGCTTCGGCGATCACCTGCACTTCGAGACGCGCGTGAACGGGTCGCCCGTGGACCCGATGGGCTACCTCTAGCCCGCGCCGGCCGCGCCCGCGGCCCCGGCCCACCACTCCTGCACCGCCCCTGCGATCTCCTGCGGCGCGTCCTCCTGGATGAAGTGCCCGGCGCCGCGCAGGGGATGGACGACCGCACGCGGCAGCCCGGCGGCCAGCCGGTCTCGGTCGGCGGAGGAGAAGACCGGGTCGCGGTCCCCCCAGGGCAGCAGCGCCGGGCGGTCGCGCAGCGCGCGCAGCGCCGTCGCCGCCTCCTGCTCGAGGAAGTCGCTCGCGCCGGTGACCTCGCGGGCGAGCATCCAGGTCGGGCGGCGCGAGCGCGCGGTCGGGAAGGGCCGCCGGTAGTGGTCGAGAATGGCGCCGGC
>JALYMV010000480.1 GCA_030773575.1 Actinomycetota bacterium | reverse complement strand
GCGCTCCTCCGCCACCGCCTCGACCACCTCAACCTCAACCAGCCGCTGCTGCGTAGCCGTCGTCATGACGGCATGGTCTTAACCGCGCCGGACGGCACCAGCGCGGTTACTGACCCAGGCTCCTAGGCGCTCCCGACCGCCGCGTCGTAGGCGGCGACCACCCGCTTGGGCGAGAGCAGCCGCCACGCGTCCTCCACGAGCTCCTCGAGCATCCCGCGCTCGACGACGCCGATGCGGATGAGGACGTACGGATAGCCGTCGTAGTGGGGCGTGGTGAAGAACGTCTCCGGGTCCTGCCGGGTGAGCGCCTCGACCTCGCCGAGGTCGATCACCTTCATGACCAGGGCGTCGGGGTCCGTCCGCATCCGGCACATCGCCTTGCCGCTCGCCCGCAGCGCCGGCTTGCCGTAGGAGGTCCCCTCCTCGACGCCCGGGTAGCGCAGGGCGATGGCGACGACGTCGGCCCAGGTCGGCACCTCGCGCTCAGCCGGCCCCGGCCCCGCCCTCGCGCTCGATGCGGAGCAGCTCCTCGTAGGCGGGCAGCGTGAGGAAGTCGACGAACTCATCGGCGATCGCGACCTCCTCGAAGAGGCGCTTGGCGAGCGCGGGGCGCCCCGAGCGCTCGAACCACTCATCGTCGCCGATCTCCGAGCGGATCCGCTCGAGCTCCTCGTCCTCCAGGCGTTGCACGAGCTCCCGGGTGACGGGCTCGCCGGTGTCCGACAGCGAGGCGCCATGCCGGATCCACTGCCAGACCTGCGAGCGTGAGATCTCCGCGGTGGCGGCGTCCTCCATCAGCCCGTAGATCCCCGCCGCGCCGTTGCCGCGCAGCCAGCTCGACAGGTACTGGATGCCGATGTTGACGTTGGAGCGCAGGCCCTGCTCGGTGATGGCGCCCGGCGTGTCGCCGACCGCCAGCAGGTCCTCCGCGCCGACGGAGACGTCGGGGCGCTGGCGGTCGATCTGGTTCGGCCTGTCGCCGAGCACGGCGTCGAATTGCTCGAGCGCCGGCGCGACGAAGTCCGGGTGGGCGACCCAGGTGCCGTCGAAGCCGGCCTCGGCCTCGCGCTGCTTGTCCGTGCGGACCTTCTCCATCGACGCCCGGTTGACCTCCTCGTCGGTGCGCGAGGGCAGGAAGGCCGACATCCCGCCCATCGCGAACGCGCCGCGCCGGTGGCAGGTCGCGACGAGCAGCTCGGCGTAGGCGCGCATGAACGGGACGGTCATCGTGACGTCGTTGCGGTCGGGCAGCACGAACTCCGGCCGGGTGCGGTGCGACTTGATCGCCGAGAAGATGTAGTCCCAGCGCCCGGCGTTCAGGCCGGCCGAGTGGTCGCGCAGCTCGTAGAGGATCTCGTCCATCTCGAAGGCGGCGGGCAGCGTCTCGATGAGCACGGTGGCGCGGATGGACCCGTGCGGCACGCCGACGCGCTCCTCGGCGAGCGTGAAGACGTCGTTCCACAGCCGCGCCTCGCGGTGCGACTGCAGCTTGGGGAGATAGAAGAACGGCCCTGAGCCGCGCTCGAGCAGCTCGGCGGCGTTGTGGAAGAAGTAGAGTCCGAAGTCCATCAGCGCGCCGGCCATCGGCTCGCCGTCGACGATCAGGTGGCGCTCGGGCAGATGCCAGCCGCGCGGGCGGACCAGCAGCGTGGCGACGTCGTCGTTCAGGCGGTACCGCCGGCCGTCGGGCGCGTCGAACTCGAGGCGGTGACGGACGGCGTCGCGGAGGTTGACCTGGCCGCCGACCATGTTCGCCCAGTAGGGCGAGTTGGAGTCCTCGAAGTCGGCCATGAAGCCCGGGGCGCCCGAGTTCAGGGCGTTGATGACCATCTTGGCGCTGGTCGGCCCGGTGATCTCCACGCGGCGGTTCTGCAGGCCGGTCGGCGGTGGGGCGACCGTCCAGTCGCCCGAGCGGACGGTCTCGGTCTCGGGGAGGAAGCCGAGCGTGGCGCCGTCGTCGAGCTGCGCCTGGCGGTCGGCGCGGGCGCCGAGCAGGCGGCGGCGCTCGCCGTGGAAGGTGCGGTGGAGTTCGGCCAGGAACGCGACGGCGCCGTCGGTGAGGATCTCGTCGTAGCGGGCGGCCATCGCCCCGCGGATCTCCACGCCCTGCGTCTCAGTGGCCATTCGGCGATCCCTTCGTCATCGACATGTGGAGCAGCTCCATCGGGTGGTACACGGGCAGGGGGCGCCCCAGCTTCTCCAGGTGCGAGCTGATCTGCAGGACGCAGCCGGGATTGGCGGCGGCGATCGCCTCGGCGCCGGTCGCCAGCAGCGCCTCGGCCTTTCGCCGCCCCAGCTCGGCGGCCGGCTCGGGCTTGGTGAGGTTGTAGATCCCCGCCGAGCCGCAGCACAGCTCCCACCCGTCGGGCTCGAGCAGCTCGAGGCCCGGGATGGCGCGGAGCAGCTCGCGCGGCTGCGAGCGGACGCCCTGGGCGTGGACGAGGTGGCAGGCGTCGTGGTAGGCGACCTTCAGGGGGAGCGGATGGCGCACCACGCGCTGCGAGAGCGGCGCCAGCACCTCGTGGACGTCCTTGACGCGCTCGGAGAACGCCGCGGCGCGCTGCGCCCACTCCGGGTCGTCGCGCAGCAGGTGGCCGTACTCCTTCATCGCCGAGCCGCAGCCGGCCGCGTTGACGGCCACGGTCTCTAAGCCCTCGAAGCGCTCGATCGTCTCGCGGGCGAGGGCGCGCGCCGGGTCCTCCTCGCCGGTGTGGGCCATCAGGGCGCCGCAGCAGCGCGGCGCCGCGGGCGCGTGGACGTCGAAGCCCTCGGCGGCCAGGACGCGCACCGTCGCCTCGTTGACGTCGCCGAAGTAGACCCGCTGGACGCAGCCCTGCAGGAAGCCGACCCGGCCGCGCGACTCGCCGCGGGCCGGACGGTGCTCGGGCAGGCGGCGGACGGCGTCGCGCAGCCGCACGGGCGG
>JALYMV010000479.1 GCA_030773575.1 Actinomycetota bacterium | reverse complement strand
CGGCGGCCCGCATCGAGGAGCGTTCCGCCCCGGTGCATGGGGGAGACGGCACGCGCCGCGCCGCCCTGGTGACGGGTGCGGGCAGCGGCATCGGGCGCGCGATCGCGACGGCCTTCGAGGACGCGGGCTACGCCGTGCTCGCCGCCGACCTCGCGCCCGACGCTGACGGCCCCGGCCTCCCGTTCGCCGGCGACCTCACCGAGCGCGCGGCGAACCGCGCGGCGGTGGAGGAGGCGGTCGCGCGGTTCGGCCGCCTCGACGTCGTGGTCGCCAACGCGGGCGTCCAGCACGTCGCGCCGATCGCCGACTTCCCCGAGGAGGCGTGGGAGCGGCTGATCGCCCTGCTGCTCACGAGCCCGTTCCTGCTGGCCAAGTATGCGTGGCCCCATCTCGAGGCCGCCGGGGACGCGCGCTTCCAGGTCGTCGCCTCGGCCCATGCCCTCGCCGCGTCGCCGTACAAGGCGGCCTACGTGTCGGCCAAGCATGGGGCCCTCGGCCTCGTGCGCACGCTCGCGCTCGAGGGCGCCGAGCGCGGCATCTCGGCCACCGCGATCTGCCCGGGCTACGTCCGCACGCCGCTCGTCGAGCGCCAGATCTCGGCGCAGGCCGAGGTGCACGGGATCTCCAACGGCAAGGTGCTCGAGGAGGTCATCCTCGCGCCGCACGCGGTCAAGCGGCTCATCGAGCCCGCGGAGGTCGCCGAGACGGCGCTGTTCCTCGCCGGGCCCGCCGGGCGGTCGTTCACCGGCGTGCCCGTGGTGATGGACCAGGGCTGGACCGCGCGCTGAGCGCCTCAGGGCTGCGCGCGCAGCTCGGAGAGCTTGAGGCCGAGGAACAGCAGCAGCAGGTCATTGGGGTCGTGCGGATCGCGGCCGGAGAGCTCGCGGATGCGCCGCAGCCGGTAGACGACCGTGTTGGGGTGGACCTGGAGGACCTCGGCGCTGCGCGTGAGGTTGAAGCCCGAGTCCATGTACGCGCGCAGCGTCGAGACGAGCTCGGCCTGCTTGCCGGCGTCGTAGTCGAGCAGCGGACGCAGGGTCGAGTCCAGGATGCGGTCGCCGTGGGGGCTCGAGCGGACCATGTGGTCGATGAGCACCTCGTCGAAGTGCAGCGCCCGGCCGCGGATGCCGATCCCGACGGCGATCTCGACTGCGTCGCGCGCCTCCGCGTAGGCAGCGGCCACGTCGGCGATCTTCGCGTGGCCGCCGCTCACCCCGACGCTGACGTCGGCCGGCTCGAGGTCCGCCGCCAGGACGCCGGCGCGGCGGCGGATCTCGTCGACGTCACCGGGCTCCTCGATCGGGCACAGCGCCACCACCTCCCCGTCGCGCATGCCGACGAGCAGCGGGTGGCCGTTGATGCGCAGGTGCCGGCGCGCGGCCTCGACGATCCGGCGCAGCGCGACGCGCGCGGCCAGCGCCTGGTCGGCCTGCTCCTCCACGAGCGCCTCCGGACCGCGCAGGACGACCACCACGTAGCGGTCGGCGAGCCGCAGCTTGAGCGAGCGGGCGAGCCGTCGGATGCGCTCGGAGTCGCCCTGGCCGGAGACGAGCCCGTCGAGGAGGTCGCGGCGCACCACCTCGCGGTCGCTCCAGACGCTCTGCAGCTCGTTGAGGAAGCCCTCGGCCACGTTCGTCGACATCTGGTCGACGTGCTCCATGACCCGGCCGGCGATGTGCAACGCGGCCTCGCGCTCGGCGGGGATGTCGGTGTTGCTGTCCTCGAGCACCGCCTCCCAGAGCAGCCGACCCCACAGGCGCGCGGCCCGCTGGAAGGACTCGAGCGAGATGCCCTGGTGCACCCGGCGCGCGCCGCCCGCCCGGGTGGCGGCGAAGTCCGCCTCGGTGGGCGCGCGGCCCCCGGTCAGCGCGCGGACGACGAGGTCTAGGTGCTGGACGGTGATCGACCGCACGTCCGTGGTGAGCAGCTTCTCCTCGGCCAGCCGGTAGTCGGCGATCTCCTCGCGGATGGCCGTGACGATGCGGTCCGCGAGCTCGTCGCGGCGCAGCTCGAGGCGCAGGCCGATGGCCACCACCGCGTCGGCGGTGGCCGTCCCGACGCCACCCTCCTTCAAGAGCGGACCCATCGCGAGGGGAAGCGTAGGCGACCGCGCGGCGGCCGCGTGCCGGTTCTCGCCTCAGCCCGCGCGGGCCGGCAGCCGGGTGCGGGCCGGCGTGAGCACGATGTTGCCGTTGAAGCGGATCGCGAAGGAGAGCCGCCGGGGCGCCAAGCGCCGGAAGGTCACCCGCGAGCTGAACGTGCAGTCGGCCCGCAGGGGGGCGCGGCGCGTCGAGACGGTGGCCCGCGGCGCCTTGACCTGGATCGTGACCGTCCCGCGGCCGCAGGCGTCCGCGGCCCCGACGCCGCGCGGGGGCCGCACG
>JALYMV010000478.1 GCA_030773575.1 Actinomycetota bacterium | reverse complement strand
CCCTGCGATCACCGCTACAGGCGGTTCGAGGTCAGCGTCGTGGTGGTGCTGCGGCCGCCGCGCGTGGTGGTGAGCTTGATGCGGTAGTCGCCCCGCTCGAGCCCGCGCGCCGGGAGCGTGAGGCGCTGGGTGCGCCCGGCCGCGACCTCGCGGGCCGCGAACCGGCGGATGACGCGCTCGAAGCGGTTGGTCACCGTCACCTGCGCGGTGGCCGGCTGGTTGAGCCGGTAGGCGATCCCGAGCGACCGGTTCTTGCGCCCGCCGAACACGGGGCGCGAGAGCTTGAACTTCACGACCGTGCCGCAGCTCTCACGTCGGAAGAACGACCGCCGCGGCCCGAAGCGGCCCTTCGAGCGCCCGAGCGTGATTCGCACCGTGTCGACCTGCCCGTTGGGCGTCTTGGTCCGGAAGCGCGCGAAGTAGAAGCCGTTGGGCACCTTGCGCCCGCGGCTGTCGCGCCCGTTCCAGGTGAATTCGCTCGTGCGGCCGGCGAAGCGCCGGACGAGCTTCTCGCCGGTGATGCGGCGGCCTCGGGACTGCCGGAAGACGTCCACCGTCACTGGGCGCCCGGCGGTCGGCGTCACCGAGAACCGCACGCCGCCGTCCCGGCCGGTGCCGCGGGCGCGAGCGCCGCTGATGCCGCGAGCCGACTGGCACGCGACCGGCGCCGACGCTCCCTGCGAGCCCTGCGAGCCCTGCGAACCCTGCGAACCCTGCGAACCCTGCCCCTGACCCTCACCCTGGCTCTGGTCCGGGGTCTGCGGCTTGGTGCCGCCCGGCTCGCCGTCGGGATCGGCGCCCTCGTCACCGCCGCCGCCCGTCGGCTGGGCCGGCAGTTGCGGCCTGAGCACGAAGAGCCCGTTCGTCTCCTGCTCGATCGCGCTCACCACGACGGTGCCGCTCTTCGGGAAGCGGTAGTTGCTCCAGGTGCCGGCGAACTCGTCGGTGTCGACGCCGGGCACCACGTCGAAGAACCCGACCTCGGTGAGCTTGCCGGCCGCCAGCGACGCGTTGTCGAACTCGAGGATGCGCAGTCCGGCGGTGTAGTTGGACTGGAAGGCCCGGTTGCCGGCGACGTACATGTTGTGGTCGATCGACTTGATCGCCTGGGTGAACGGCTTGGGGACCGGGGGCGAGTCGAGGTCGGCGACGTCGAGGATGTAGGTCGTCGTGTTGAGGTCCTCGTCCTGCTCGTCGAGCTCGTCGCCGAACAGGAAGTAGCGCCTGTCCTCGGTCAACGACCCCTGGTGGGTGTAGGCGACGGTCGGGTAGGTCGTCTGCGAGAGGACGCGCGGGTTGGCCTTGTCCGAGACGTCGTAGATCACCACGGCGTTCTCGTTGGAGCCGAAGCAGATCTCCTTCCCCTGGTGGTCGGCGTCGGGACCGTCGTAGTTCGAGACGCACTCCACGTCGTGCGCGTAGTTGTTGGACTCCTCGGGAGGCGTGCTGCGCGTGCCGTCGGCGTCCTTCACCAGGGCGCAGCCGATCTTCGTCGGCTTCAGGGGTTCGCTGATGTTGTACATCAGCAGGCCGCCGTTCTCGCCGTCGGCATCGGGGCGCGTCAGGCTTCTACGCGGCCCGTTGGCGCACTCGTTGGAGCCCACGACGTAAGCCGTCTCGCTGGCGTTGTTGATCGAGATGTTGTGGGCCGAGTCGAACTCGTCGTTCGTGGCGTCGTCGCGGAGGATGCCGTTCGAGGTGCGGCCGCGCAGCTTGCGGAGGTCGAAGACCTGCAGCCCGGACCCCGAGATCTCAGAGACGATGAAGGCATGGTCCTTGTGCACCTTGATGTCGCGCCACAGCAGGAAGTCCGGAGTGCCACGGGTCGGCAGAACGCCGACCTGAACCGGGTTCTCCGGATTGGTCACGTCGATGAAGGCGGTGCTGGTCGAGGTGCCCATGATCGCGTACTCCCGGCCCGTCTCGGGGTCCGTCCAGCCCCAGATGTCGTTGCCGGTGGCGCCGCCGAGCGCGGGCAGCGGGAGCGTGCTCGCGAGGTCGACGTTCTTGCAGGGGAAGATCCCGGCCATCCCGTTCTGGCACTTGGCGGTGGTCGGGCCGGCCGCGCGCAGGCTCGGGTCGAACGGACCGAGCGAGGAGGGCGGCAGCTTCTGGGCCTCGTGCTGCTCGGGAAGCCCGTGCGCGTCGTGCGCCGCCGCGGGGACGGCCATGGCGGCCAGCGCGGCGAGCGCGAGGAAAGCGAGGCGGAGTGGGTGGAGAACGGCGAGGCGTGTCATGGGCGTACTTCCTTCTTCGCGAGAGCGGCCAGAGGCGTACGGGCTGTAACGCGCGGCAGGGCGCGGACTGGCGGGCCGGCGCGGGCGACCGTCAGGCGACGGACGCCAGGGCGAAGTCGGGTTTAGGCCCGTGAGGGGTTAGTCCGCGGCGGCCGCTCAGCGCCGCGTCCGGCCGCCGCATTCGTAGGAGCGGTCGCGGCCCGTCGCGAGAGTGAGCCGCATCAGCAGTTCCCGGCCGCCGCGGCGCCGGCCCTTGGACACCGCGCCGTTGTTCGTCCCGTTGTCGGCGGTGTACTCGGCGACCCGGGCGCGGGGGGCGGCGCCGAAGATCTGCAGCGGCGTCCCGTTGGGGTAGGGCCCCGTCCCGTTCGGGATCCCGTCCCAGCCGCCGACCGTGTTGAAGCCGATGCGCTGGCGGCGCGAGACGCAGAGGTTCTCCGGGCGGTAGGTCGTCACCTGCTGGCGGTCACCCGTCGTCGGCAGGAAGAACGCCTGGCTGGTGAGCCGCACCTGCACGCGTCCGCGGCGGCGCGGCTGGAGGGCCTGGATGTGGAACATCGTCTCTCCGCCCGGCACGCCCGCCCGCGGGCTCGAGCGGGCGATGCCCTTGATGCGGACGGCGACGATCTGGCCGTTGCGCGGGACGCGGATGCCGCCCCCGCCGTGCAGGCGGGTCTGCCAGTAGACCGTGTCGGCGTGGCGGGCCTCCGTCCGGTCGGCGGGCAGGGAGAGGTCGGAGCCGAAGTCGCGGTAGCCGGCGGTGGCCGGGGCGGGGAGGAGGGCGGCGAAGGCGCCGGCCGCCAGGAGGGCCGCGGCGCGCCGTGCCGCCTTGCCGGAGAGGGGCATCCCGTCGAGCGTAGGACCCCCGGACGGTCCAGGGGGAGGCTCGCGCCGGAGCCGAGCGGGATCCGGCGACGCCCCGAGCGTCGCGCGGCGGACCCTTTCAGGCCCGCCACGCCCTCGAGGCGCCTCAGCTACCCGTACCCGTGTCGTCCCCGGCCTCGCCGCCCGTGGACCCGAGGGGCGCCGCCTGGCGGCCGGCGCTCTTCCCGGCCAGCTCCTCCGGGGCCGGCTCGCCGGGCGCCGCGGTGGTGTCGGTGTCGATCCGCTCGGTCCGCTTGGCGGCATCGGGCGATGCCGACCGCGGCTTGGTCGTCCGCGTCTTCTGGTGGCTGCGCGGGGTGTCGGCCCGCGCCGCGCAGCCCGGCGGCACGGTGCCCGACGAGACGAGCGCCGGCGAGCGCCCCCTCTACAAGGACCCTGATCCCGAGGGCATGGCGGGCGGCCGCACGACCTCCGAGCCCCCGAAGCGCTAGTTCGAGCTCAGCGCTCGGCGCACGT
>JALYMV010000477.1 GCA_030773575.1 Actinomycetota bacterium | reverse complement strand
TGCCACAGCAGCGCGTGATCGGCCGCCCGCGACAGCCGCGGCAGCACCCGGTCGAGCCAGGGCGTGTGCGCGCGGGCCACGCGCGCGAACAGCGCGCGGTCGAGCGCTCCGGCGCGGAGGAAGACGCGAGGCGCAGGCATCCGCCCGCGCCCCTACCCACCGCGCAGCGCTCAGTCGTGCGAGAGCCCCGCGCGCTCCTCGAGCGCGCGCTCGCCGAGCCACGCCGTCAGCGCGTCGCCAGGAACCGGGCGGCTGATGAAGTAGCCCTGCGCGGCGTCGCAGCCGATCGTGGCGAGCTGCTCCAGCGAGGCCTCGTCCTCGACGCCCTCGGCGACCACGGTGAGGCCGAGCGTCTGGCCGAGCTGGACCGTCGAGCGGACGATCGCCGCGTCGTTGGCCCGCTCGGCCATGTGGCGGACGAAGGAGCGGTCGATCTTGATCTCGTGGACCGGGAGGCGCTGGAGGAGGGCGAAGGAGGAGTAGCCCGTCCCGAAGTCGTCGATGGAGACCTTGACGCCGGCGGCGGCGAGCTCCTCGAGGACCTCTGCCGAGCGCACCGGGTCGCGGACCAGGGTGCCCTCGGTGATCTCGAGGCGCAGGCAGGTCGCCTCGAGCCCGAGCTCCGTCATCAGCCGGTCGATCGTGGCGGGCAGCTCGCGGTCGAGCAGCGTCTGGGCGGGCACGTTGACCGCCACGGAGAGCTGGTGGCCGAGCCGGCGCCACTCGGCGATCTGGGTGAGCGCCTTGGTGAGGACGCTCATGGTGAGCGGGCCCATCAGATCGGTCGTCTCGGCGAGCTCGACGAAGGCACCCGGCTGCAGGAGCCCCTTGCTCGGGTGCTCCCAGCGCACCAGGGCCTCCACGCCGGCGACGAGCCGCGTGGCGAGGTCGAGCTTGGGCTGGTAGTGGACGACGAGCTCGCCGCGCGGGATCCCCTCGCGCAGCTCGGTCATCAGCTCGAGGCGCTCGGGCCCGTGGGGGTCCCGCTTCTCGTCGTAGGCCGCGACGCCGAGGCCGTCCTCCTTGGCGAGGTACATCGCGACGTCGGCGCGGCGCACGAGTTCCTCGGCGCTCTCCCCCGGGTGGGCTACGGCGATCCCGACGCTCGCCCCTGCGGCGAGCCGCAGCCCGGAGATGATGAGTGGTTCCTCGAGGCGGGCGCGCACGCGCCGGGCGAGCGCGTCGGGCTCGTCGGAGCGGTCGAGGTCCCAGGCGACGATCCCGAACTCGTCGCAGCCCAGGCGGGCCACGAGGTCTCCCCCGCGCACGACGGAGCGCAGCCGGTCGGCGACCGCGCGCAGGACGGCGTCGCCCTGGCCATGGCCGAGCGCGTCGTTGATCTCCTTGAAGCCGTCGAGGTCGAGGAGCAGGACGGTCACCCCGGCGCCCGTGTGGCGGGCACGGATCAGCGCGGCGTCCACCGAGTCGGCGAAGAGCGTCCGGTTGGGCAGGCCGGTGAGCGGGTCGTGCAACGAGTCGTGCTGGCGGCGGTCGGCCTCCCGGGCACTGAGCATGAGCGCCATGAAGGGCAGGGAGAGCAGCGGAACGAGCCCGAGGGAGTAGTCGACGATCACCGCCACGATCGGGGCGAACGCCATCTGGGCGGCGTCGATGAGGAACATGGTGCCCTGCTCGCCGAGCAGGCGGCGGCGGAGCGGCATCCCCGACGCCAGCGCGGAGACCGTGCCCGACAGGAGGTGGTTGACGGCCACGAGCGCGAGGGCCGCTACCGCCACGCCGGGGGCGTGGGCGAGCGTCAGCGGTGGAGCCCCGGCCGCGGCCGGCAGTGACGTAAGGCGGTCGAGCAGGATCCCGGCGGCCGCCATGGCGAGCGCGTACTGCGCCTGGTTGAAGGCGAGCTTGACCAGCGGCGCGCGACGGCGGAGGTCCTCGAGCAGGACGCCGGCGCAGAACACGAGGACCGCCGGGCCCGCCCCGAACAGGACGAGGATGGTGAAGGCGAACATGCTCGACGCGCTGAGCCGCGAGTCGTCGCGGCGCCGCGGCACCCGCAGGGAGAAGTGCTCGGCCGTCATCGCGAGCGCCGCCAGGACCAGGAGACCGAGCGGCGGGTGCGCGAGCGCGGCGAAGCGGCCCGACAGGAGGCACTCGCCGATCACCAGCGCGCCGGCCGCGATCACCAGCAGTGCGAACCGGACCGCCGGATCGGCGATCGCCGTGCCCGCTGCGAGGCACGCGCCGGTTGGCAGCCTTCGCCGATCGCGTGCACGCGGCATATCCAGGGTCATCGACATGAGGTCGGAAAGTGTGAGCCCGCCGGCCCTCCCCATGCTCCCCGCGGGTATGCGCGCGCTCCTTCATCCCGATCGCGACACGGTTGCGCTGATCGACGCCGCGACGGGGCGCGAGTGGAGCCACGCGGCGCTCGCGCAGGAGGCCGAGGCGCTCGCCGCGCGGCTCGAGGGCGAGCGGTCGGTCGTCCTGCTGCGTGCCGGGCTCACGCCGGAGACCG
The DNA here is from genome assembly GCA_030773575.1 of Actinomycetota bacterium. Classification (GTDB taxonomy): domain Bacteria; phylum Actinomycetota; class Thermoleophilia; order Solirubrobacterales; family Solirubrobacteraceae; genus JACCYI01. The sequence goes on along the minus strand of JALYMV010000477.1, from coordinate 91 downwards.
TGATCGCCTACCTCGGCGCGCCCGCGGCCGGCCACGCGGTGATCGTCGCCGACGAGGCGATGGCGCCCGGCGGCCGTCGACGGGCTCGAGC
>JALYMV010000476.1 GCA_030773575.1 Actinomycetota bacterium | reverse complement strand
TCGTCGACGCGACCGGCCTGGGGATCCAGGACGCGCGCTCGCTGCTGGCCAAGTTCGGGCTGGGCGACGACGCGGTCGGCCGGCCTGCGGGCACCCTCTCGCCCGGCGAGCGCACGCGCGCGGAGCTCGCGCGCCTGATGGCCACCGGCGTCAACTGGCTCGTGCTCGACGAGCCGACCAACCACCTCGACCTCCCGGCCATCGAGCAGCTCGAGGTGGCGCTCGACGCCTACGACGGCGCGCTCCTGCTCGTCTCCCACGACCGCCGCCTGCTCGACGCCGTGCGCATCGACCGCCGGGTGCCCGTCGGGGCCTGACCCCCGCCTGCCATCCTGGGGCGATGTCGACCGCCCGCGCCCCCAGGTCCGCTCGCCCGCATCGCGGGGAGGAGCTCGAGCTCACCATCGACACGCTGGCCTACGGCGGCAACGGCGTCGCGCGCCGCGACGACGGCTACGTCCTGTTCGTCGCCGGCGGGATGCCGGGCGACCGCGTCCGCGCCGAGGTCGGCAAGGCCAAGAAGGCCTACGCCGAGGCGCGGGTGATCGAGGTGCTCGATCCGGGCCCGGACCGGATCGAGCCGGTGGCCGACCATCCCGGCGCCCCCTGGCAGGTGCTCCCCTACGAGCGCCAGCTCGAGGTCAAGCAGGAGCAGGTGGCCGACGCGCTGCGCCGCATCGGCCGGCTCGAGGGCTTCGAGCTCGAGCCGATCGTCCCGGCGGTCGCCCGGTGGCGCTACCGCAACAAGCTCGAGTACTCGTTCGGGACGGGCGACGACGGCGAGCTCGTCTGCGGCTTCCACGCGCCCGGGCGCTTCGACCGCATCGTCGCGGTCACCGACGTCCTGCTCGCCTCCGAGCGCGGCAACGCGCTGCGCGAGCAGGTCCTCGCCTTCTGCCGCGAGGAGGGACTGAGCGCCTGGGACCGCCGGACGCAGAGCGGATTCCTGCGCAACCTCGTGGTGCGCGAGGGCTCGCGCACCGGCCAGGCGCAGGTGCGGCTGATCACCTCGCCGGGTGAGCTCGACGCCGAGCGCTTCGCCGGCGCGATCGACGCCGAGGGCGTCCTGTGGACGCAGACGGAGTCGCTGGGCGAGAGCACCTCGGGCGGCTCGACCCGGCTGCTGAGCGGCTCGCCGCAGCTGATGGAGGACCTCGGCGACCTGCGCTTCCTCGTCTCCCCGGAGGCGTTCTTCCAGACGAACACCGAGATGGCGGAGATCCTCTACGGCCTCGCGACGGAGTTCGCCGGCCTGCGCGGCCACGAGCGCGTCTTCGACCTCTTCTCGGGGATCGGCTCCATCGCGCTGACCCTCGCGACCCGCGCGAGGTCGGTGGTCGGCGTCGAGCTCGTCGAATCCGCGGTCGCCGACGCGATCGAGAACGCCAGGCTCAACGAGATCGACAACGCGTCCTTCTACGCGGGCGACATCCGCACGTCGATGCGCGAGCTCGTCGAGCGCGTCGGCCGGCCGGACGTCTGCGTGATCGACCCGCCGCGCGCCGGCCTCTCGGCCAAGGTCGTGCGCCGGATCGTCGAAGCGGCGCCGAGCCGCGTGGTCTACGTCTCCTGCAACCCGACGACGCTGGCGCCCAACGCCGCCCAGATGGTCGAGGCCGGCTACGTCCTGCGCCGCGTGCGGCCTGTCGACATGTTCCCCCAGACGCCGCACATCGAGTGCGTCGCGCTGCTCGAGTCCGGCCCCGGCGGCGTGGCCAATCCCGAGTCCTGAGCCCGGCGGCCGGGTAGTCTCGGGCTGATGCCGCGCCATCAGCCGTCCGACAAGCCCGACCCCGGCGAGGTCCTCAAGGGTCCGGTGCGGATGCGCCGCGACGCCCACGGCCGCCTGCAGGTCGTCGCGCCCGAGGAGGACGAGCGCCGGGCGGCGATCGAGGCCAAGCCCAAGCCGCCGCAGCCCGATGACCCGCGGACGGCGGCCACGCGCGACGTCGGCCCGGCCGGCGGCTTCGCGTAGCTCGCCCCTGCTCTGCTCACCGCCGCTCCCGCGCCGCCCCACGTCGCGCTAGCCCAGGCGCCCGATCCTCAGCCGGCGCCGGGCTGGGACGAACTCACGGCCACGTGCACCAGCTACGCGGCCTGGGCGTAGCGGGCCGCGCCGCCCGGGTGCGCCCGCCCCTCGCCGAAGGAGGCGAGGGCGTGCGCCGTGGCGCGGTAGGCCGCGGCGTTGACCGACATCCCGCAGTGCGAGGCGTCGACCTCGAGGTGCTCGTCGGCCTCGGGGTCCAGGCAGGCGCGCCAGTTGACGATCCCGTCGGAGCGCGAGTAGACCGAGAGGAAGCCGACGTCCTCGGGGAACGGGTCCTCGAGCGCGCGGCGGAACGGCTCGCAGCACTTGCCGCGCAGGCAGCGGGCGGAGAGCAGCGACTTCGGGTTGATCAGGCCGAGCGCGCCGACGACGCCGACCTGCGCGAGGACGATGGGGTGGACCGCGAGCTGGTTGCGCAGCGGCGAGCCGAGGGTGACGATGCCGGAGACGAGGTCGGGCCGCTTGGAGGCGAGCGCCTTGGCGAACAGTCCGCCGCGGCTCTGGCCGATGATCGCGACCCGCTCGCCGTAGCGGTCGGTCATCTCCTCCAGGCGCTCCTCGAGCCGCGAGCAGGCGGCGTCCGAGCAGGCGATGTTGGCGCGTATCCCCGCGCGCTTGGTGCGGTAGTCGGCGCGCCGGAGCCAGTCCGTCATGGCTCCGAGCGAGCCGTCGCCGGCCAGGAAGCCAGGGATCAGGAGCACCGGGCGGCCGTCGCCCGACTCGACGCCGACCCCGCGCCAGACCGTGCTGCGCCGTAGATCTGCCGCCTCGAGGGCGAATCGGCTCTCACGCCAGATGGGGGGGATGACCGGGTGGCGCATGCTGATCGGTACCGCCATGAAACCGTGCGTACCCGAACAACGTCTCAAGAGCACCGGCGGCTTGTGGGACTTGACACTATTCGGACACCGGTTCGATGCCCATCAGGCGCCTCCTGTGGGTCCTGATGCTCGCGCCTGCCTCGCAGCCCCGCCGCCGCGCAGGCCCGCAAGGGCCGCGTGCGGGTCGTCGCCCCAC
>JALYMV010000475.1 GCA_030773575.1 Actinomycetota bacterium | reverse complement strand
GGGCAAGCGCGCCGAGCAGCGGCCCGAGCAGCCAGGCGTCCGTCACCGAACCGACCCCGGCGCGCCGGGAGGCGACGACGGCCACCGGACGCCCCGTCCGCTCGCGGCCGCGGGTCCGCACCACGCGGCCCGTGGCGAGGTCCTGCGGCCGCGCCTCGACCCCGAGCTGCTGGTAGTAGCGCTGGACCCGGTCCCGTGCCACAGGCTCCGGGAAGGGGGTGTAGAGTCCGCCTCCGTCCTGGGCGTGGGCGGCCGGTGCGGTCAAGGCACAGGCGAGGCACGCGGCTACAGCGATCACCCTTGTCGATGCCATCTCCGCTGATCTTACCGATCGCTGGGCTCAGGACGGCCGCGTCCGGCCGGCGGCTGCCGCTTCTCGCGCTCGCGCTTGTCGCCGCCGAGGCGCTCGTGCAGGCGCTCGGGGGCGGGTCGCTCGCACTCGCGTTCGCGGTGCTGGTCCTGGCGCCCGGCCTGGCGCTGACGCCTCTCCTTCCGGCCGCCGTCCGCCGCGTCCCGCTGGCGACCGTGGCCGCGGCGCCCGCCCTCGGCTTCGCCGCGACGAGCGTGCTGCTCATCAGTATGTCGCGTGTGGGGATCCCGCTCGAGGCGTGGTCGGCACGGGCCGCGATCGCGGCGGTGTGCGTGGCCGGACTCGCCTGGCGGACCGAGGAGGAGCGAAGCCGCGCCTCCCTGGGCGAGGCCGTCGCCCTCGCGGTCGCGCTCGCCGTCGGGGTCGTCCTGGAGGGGCGGGTGATCGGCGAGGTGCCGGTGCCCGGCAACGACTGGGCGAAGTACCTGCTCTACGCGGAGGAGATCCGCCGGCAGGGCTCGCTGCTCATCGACAACCCCTACTGGATGCTCGGCATGCCCTTCCGCGAGGATCCGGCCACCCCAGCCGTCTACGGCGCCGCCCTCGAGATGAGCGGCGCCCCGGCCGGCGCGCTCGTGCACGGCGTCTGGCTGTTCGCGACGATGGGGATCCTCGCCGTCTTCGCGCTCGTCCGCTCGGCGTGGGGGCCGGTCGCCGGCTGTCTGGCCGCCGCGCTCTACGCGGTCCTGCCGATCAACCAGAACATCCTCGGGTGGCACGGCCTGGCCAACGTGGCGGCCTTCGCCGTGCTGGCGCTGGTCCTGACGTTCATCGTCGACGTGCTGCGCCGTCGCGAGACGCCCGAGCCGACGCCGTGGGGGCAGCACGCCGGCTTGGGGCTCGCGCTGGTGGCCCTCTCCGCGACGCACGCGCTGACGACCGCCGTCGCCGTCGCGGCGTTCCTGCCGCTGGCGCTGATCGCCCTGCTGACGTCCCCGGGCCGCGAGCGCCGGCGGCTCGCGGTGGCCGGAGTTTCGGCGGGGGCGGCGTTCCTGGCGCTCGGAGCGCTCGTCCTGAGCGACATCTTGGTTCGGCGGCGAACGTTCGGGGGGACACAGGACTTCACGGCGTACCTGGGCACGAAGGTCGACCTCGGCCTGACGTTGCGCGACCTGAGCATCCCGTTCGCGATCGCGGCGGCGGTGGCGCTCGGCGCCTTCCTGGTGCGGCTGCGGGCCGACCGCCGGCTCTGGCCGTTCTTCGCCCTCTGCGTGGCGGCCGTCTTCCTGGCGTACTCCTGGGTGGTCGCCTTCCCGCTCTCCTACCTGCGGATGGTCTACTTCCTCCCGCTCGCCCTCGTCCCGCTCGTGGCGGTCGGGCTCGCGAGGATCCGCCGGGGGGCGATCGCGGGGGCCGTCCTGGCCGTGGCCGTCGCCGGCCTCGCCTGGGTGCAGGCGCCGAACGTGCGCGAGTTCTACGCCTTCAGCGACCGCGCATCGCTGCGGGGGCTCGACTTCGTCGCCGCGCGCCTGCGGCCGGGTGAGGTCGTGGTGACCGACCGCTGCTGGAGCTTCCTCGCCACGTGGCTGTTGCAGACCCGCACCCTGCCGGCGCTCGCCAGCGCGGACATCGGCCCGGCGGCCGAGGTGCCGTTCGCCCGCCAGGGGCGGGCGATCCTCCGCGGTACCGACACCGGCCGGCGGCGTGCCCGGCAGCTGGGCGTCCGTTACGTCCTCGTCGACCCGACCTGCGTCGACGTCGCCGGCCGGGCGATCCCGCCGCCAATCGTCGGCGACGTCGTCTACCTCAGCCGCCGCCTGGCGGTCCTCGAGCTCGGCGCCGCCCGCTAGGACGGCGCCGAGCGCCGGGGCTACTTCCTCAGCCGGGCGACCGCCTTCCTGAAGCTGGAGTACGCCGGCTTGCGGCTCCCGTCCGCGCGGAGGAGACCGGTGTGCAGGCCCCAGAAGTCCCTGAAGTTCGGCGGGTAGGGGGGCAGGTCACGCCAGAAGACGTACATCGCGCCGCGCAGCCGCAGGCGGTTGCGCTCCCGGCCCACCACCTTCAAGGCGTCGGCGATCAGCTTGCCCTGGCGCTTCGTGCCGACGCGGAAGGGGCTGCCCGGCCCGACGTCGGACCAGGAGATCTCGGTGACCCAGATCTTCGCGCGGCGGTCGCCCCGCCGGTTCATCACCTTGCGCACGTCTCGGAGCCGCTTGCGGAACTCCTTGATGTTCCGGCTGTAGTTGTGGATCGCCAGCGTGTCGAACGCGTTCTTGCCGCGCGCGCGGTACATCTGGTCGACGTACTTGAGCAGCGAGATGCCCAGCTTGCTCTGCGGCAGTCCGGCGGTGACGGTCTCCGACGTCCGGTCGGCCTTGCTCAGCGCCTTGTGGGCGGCCCTGAGGAGCGAGACGTACTGCTTGGCGCTCGGCTTGCCGCACCAGTAGGGGCGGAGGTTCGGCTCGTTCCAGATCTGCCAGCTGCGGATCGGGTTCCTCGGGACCGTCGGGTTGTCGCGCCAGAACGTGCCCCTGGAGCCGTAGCGCTTGGCAAGGAGGGCCGCGTAGTTGCCGAACGCCTTGTTGCTCTTCGGGGGGCAGGTGAACTTCCCGGGACCTTTCTTCATCCGGAAGGAAGGGGGTCCGAAGATCACGCCGAGGATCTTCAGGCGCTGGGCGGAGGCCTTCGCAACGAGCTCGTCGTAGAGGGAGAAGTCGTACTGGCCCGGCGCCGTCTCGATGTCGCGCCAGTTGAACGCCTGACGGATGGATCCGACGCCGATCCCCCGCATCGTGCGCAGGTTCGTCGTGCGGTAGTCGGGCTGTGCGGTGAGCAGCGAGTCGTCCTGGACGCCGACGAAGTCCTTCGGGACCTTGGCCTCGGCGAGTGGAGCCATGAGGGCCGCGGCGACGACGGCGGTGAGCAGGAGGCGGACCAGGCGTGTCATGCGGTGTGTGGCTCCTTGCGGGGAGGGGAGTCGAGTCGGCGCGCATGCCGGAGCACACCGCAGCGGGAGAACCGAGTGTAGCCCCGGTTTCCGGACTTGTGCGCGGGGTCGCCGTGGTGCTCGCCGCGGGCGGCGCGGCGGGCCTGCGCGACCCGTCAGAACGTGGCGCGTAAGGCCTCATCTTCCCGCTCCGTTGTTTGCGCGTTGGGGAGACTCGATGCTCAAGCGTCGTCTGAAGGTGTTCACGCGGCTGCCGGCGGGGCCCGGCGACGGAGTTCGATCGTCGCGCTCGCGACCGTCCTGGCGGGCTGTCGAGGCTCCCCGGGCGTCGCCTCCGCGCCCCGCCGTCTAGGCTCACCTGAGTGGGCCAGCGCGACCTAGCCGTCGACCTCGGCACGGCCAACACGCTCGTCTACGAGCGCGGCCGGGGGATCGTGGTCTCCGAGCCGTCCGTGGTGGCGATGGACGCCAACGGCGGCGAGGTCTACGCCGTGGGGCTCGAGGCCCACCGGATGATCGGCCGCACGCCGGCCACCATCTCGGCCACGCGGCCGCTGCGCCACGGGGTGATCGCCGACTTCGAGGTCACCGAGGCGATGCTCCGCTACTTCCTGCGCAAGGCGCACCGCAGCCGCTGGACGCGCCAGCGCGTGGTGATGTGCGTGCCGTCGGGGGTGACCGACGTGGAGACCCGCGCCGTCGAGGAGGCGTGCCTGTCGGCGGGCGCCAAGCAGGTGGCGCTGATCGAGGAGCCGATCGCGGCGGCGATCGGCGAGGGGCTGCCGATCGCCGAGCCGCGCGGGCACATGGTGGTCGACATCGGCGGCGGCACGAGCGAGGTCGCGATCCTCTCGATGGGCGAGATCGCGGTGGAGGCGTCCGTCCGGCTCGGGGGATATGACCTCGACGAGGCGATCATGGCGTACGTCCGGCACGAGCACGGCCTGGCCGTCGGCCAGCCGACCGCGGAGGCGGTCAAGCTCACCATCGGCTCGGCGGGCCCGCTCGCGACGGAGCTCACCGCCCAGATCCGCGGCCGGGAGGTGGTCTCCGGCCTGCCCCGCGAGGTGACGCTCGACTCGCGAGACATCCGCACCGCGCTCGCCGAGCCGGTGCAGGCGATCGTCGACGCGGTCCGCGGCGCGCTCGATCGCACGCCGCCCGAGCTGGCCTCCGACATCGTCTCCTCGGGGATCCTGCTCGCGGGCGGCGGCGCGCTGCTGCACGGCCTCGCCGACCGGATCAACGACGAGACCGACATGCCGACCTATGTCGCGTCCTCGCCGCTGACCTGCGTGGCGAGCGGCGCCGGGGAGGCGCTCGAGGAGTTCGAGGTCATCGCCCGCCGCCAGGCGCTCAAGCGCCCCAGCCGCCACCGGCCGAAGTCGCTGCGCTGACGAGGCTCGCGTGAACCTTTCGAGCGGCCGATACGTTCTCTAGACATGGTCAACGCCCACATCGACACGACGCAGGGACTGGACGGCGAGCCGCTCGTCCTCGCGTGCTTCGACCTGGGCGAGGAGCAGGTCGGCGCCTCGGCGCACGCCGTCGCCGTCACCTCCGCCGAGCGCTACCGCAACACGAGCCTGTCGGCCGACGACGTGCTCGAGCTGCGCGAGCTCACCGCGCTGCGCGACGAGCTCAGCGAGTCGGCGCTCCAGCCGGGGATGCGGACGATCGTCCTGCGCCCCGCGCGCCTGAGCGCCTTCCGCGACGCGGTCGCCTCCTTCGTCGAGGGCCGCGACGACGCCGAGTGGGTCCGCGAGGAGGACCGCAAGCCGCTCGCCCTCGTGCGCGGGCTGCTCTACGGGCTCGAGGATCTCTGCGCGGACGCCATGCGCGCCGCGCTCGCGCCGCCGGCGCCCCGCGCGTACTAGCCCGCGCTCCCCTGTGCGAGACTCCGGCGCGCATGCCGGACGCCCGTCTCGCGCTGCTGGGAGCGCTCATCGACGACGCCGGGCTCTTCCCGCCCGCGCGCAAGGCGATGGACCGCGCGATCGCCGACCACCGCGCGGCGCAGGCCGGCGAGCACTGCTGGCTGCTGGGGCGCTTCCTGTGCCCGGCCTCGCGCCTCGAGGAGCTCGCCGCGGCCGGCGCCGGGGAGGAC
>JALYMV010000474.1 GCA_030773575.1 Actinomycetota bacterium | reverse complement strand
GGGGGGCTCACCCGCCGCTGGCTGGCCGACTCGCTGCCCTTCGAGCCCACGCACGACCAGCGCGCCGCGATGGCGGCGATCGACTCGGACCTGGCCGGCGGGCGCCCCATGCAGCGGCTGCTGATGGGCGAGGTCGGCAGCGGCAAGACCATGGTCGCCGTCCACGCGATGCTCCGCGCGGTGGAGTCGGGGGCCCAGGCCGCGCTGATGGCGCCGACCGAGACCCTGGCCGAGCAGCACTTCGCCACCCTCCAGCAGCTCATGCCGGGCGAGATGCTCCAGGCGGCGCTGCTCACCGGCACGACGCCCGGGGCCCGTCGGGCCGACCTGCTCGGCAAGCTGGCCAGCGGCGAGCTCAAGCTGGTGGTCGGGACCCATGCGCTCATCGAGGGGCCGGTCGAGTTCGACCGCCTCGCGGTGGCGGTGGTCGACGAGCAGCACCGCTTCGGGGTCAACCAGCGCCGGGCGCTCGACCGCAAGGCGCCGGCGGGCCTCGCCCCGCACGTCCTGCACATGACCGCCACGCCGATCCCGCGGACGCTCGCGCTGACCGCCTACGGCGACCTCGACATGACCGTCCTGCGCGAGCTCCCTGCGGGCCGGCGGCCGATCCGCACCCACGTCGCGAGCGGGGAGCGCGAGCGCGCCCGCGCGTACGAGCGCATGCGCGAGGAGCTGCGCGCCGGCCGCCAGGCGTTCGTCGTCTGCCCGCTCGTCGAGGAGTCCGAGGCGCTCGCCGCGCGCGCCGCGACCGCTGAGTACGAGCGCCTGCGCACCGGCGAGTTGCGCGACTTCCGCGTCGTCCTGCTCCACGGTCAGCTCAAGCCGCGCGAGAAGCAGGAGGCGATGGCCGACTTCGCGGCGGGCGGCGCCGACGTCCTCGTCGCGACCACGGTGATCGAGGTCGGCATCGACGTCCCCAACGCGTCGGTGATGCTCGTGGAGAACGCCGAGCGCTACGGGATCTCCCAGCTCCACCAGCTGCGCGGGCGGATCGGCCGCGGGCCGCACGAGTCGCTCTGCCTGCTGTTCGGGCCCAAGGAGTCCGCGCGGCTGCGCGCGCTCAGCCGGCACACGGACGGCTTCGCCCTGGCCGAGATCGACCTCGAGCTGCGCGGGGAGGGCGAGATGCTCGGCCTCCGGCAGTCCGGGCTCGCCCAGTTCCGCGTCGCGCGGCTGCCCGACGACGCCGAGCTGCTCGAGCGCGCGCGGATGCGGGGCCAGACGCTGCTCGACTCGGACCCCGACCTCGGCGAGCCCGAGCACGCGCTGCTGGCGGTCGCCATCGAGGCCGCCTACGGGGCCGAGGCGCTCGAGCCCATCCCGGCGTGAGGGTGATCGCCGGGCGCTACGGCGGGCGCCGGCTGCAGGCCCCGCCCGGGCGCGAGACGCGCCCGACCTCCGACCGCGTCCGCGAGGCGCTCTTCTCCGTCCTCGGGGAGCAGGTGGCCGGCGCCCGGGTGCTCGACCTGTTCGCCGGATCGGGCGCGCTCGGCCTCGAGGCGCTCTCGCGCGGCGCCGCGGACGTCACCTTCGTCGACGCCTCGCCCGCGGCGATCCGCGCGTTGCGGGCCAACCTGGCGGCGCTCGGCGCGGAGGCGGAGATCGTGCGCGGCGACGCCCTCGCGGCGCTCCGAAACGCACGCGCCGACGCCCGCCAATACGATCTGGTCTTCCTCGACCCGCCCTACCGTCTGGCCGAGCGCCTCGCGCCCGGGCTCTCGGAGGCGGTCGGAGGCGTGCTGGCCCCGGGTGGGAGCGTCGTCACCGAGAGCGACCGCCGGGCTCCGCTCGCCATGGAACCGCTGCCGCTCCGAGACGAACGCCGCTACGGCGACACCCTGATCCGCATCCATGGCGCCTGACCCCCGTATCGCCGTCGTCCCCGGGACCTACGACCCGATCACGAACGGCCACCTCGACGTGATCGCGCGCTCGGCGACCATGTACGACGAGATCATCGTCGCGGTCGTCAACGCCTCCGTGCGCAAGTCGAAGTCGCTCTTCACCTGCGAGGAGCGGGTGGCGTTCATCGAGCGCGCGACCGCCGACCTGCCCAACGTGAAGGTCGAGCCGTTCGACACGCTGGTCGTCGACTTCGCCCGCCGCCGCGGCGCCAAGGCGGTCGTCAAGGGCCTGCGCGCGATCTCGGACTTCGAGTACGAGTTCGAGATGAACCAGCTCAACCGCCGGCTCGCCCCGGACATCGAGTCCGTGTTCGTCATGGCCAGCCCGCAGTACAGTTTCCTCTCCTCGAGCGGCATCAAGGAGATGGCCACCTTCGGCGGAGACATCCGCGACCTGGTCCCCGAAGAGGTGGCGCAGCGCTTGCAGGAAGCGCTTCGCCGCTGAAGAAAGAGCCCACGAATCCATGGACGTCCTCGTTCTCATCGACAAGCTCGACGACCTTGTCCACAACGCACGGCCGATCCCGTTCTCGGACTCCGTGCGCGTCGACAAGGAGGAGATCTACGACATTCTCGACCAGATGCGCGCGACGATCCCCGAGGAGATCAAGCAGGCGCGCTGGATCGTCAAGGAGCGCCAGGAGATGCTCGCCGAGGCCAAGCGCGAGGCCGAGCGGATCGTCAAGGAGGCGCGCGACCGCCAGGACGTGCTGGTCTCCGAGCAGGAGGTCACCAAGCAGGCCGAGCGGGCCGCCGAGGACATCATCGAGGACGCCCGCGCCCGCGAGCGCGAGATCCGCCTGGGCGCCGAGGACTACGCCGACGAGATCCTCAACACGCTCGAGGTCAACCTCTCGAAGTTCATCGGCGCCGTCCAGCGCGGCCGCGACCGGCTGCAGGGCAAGGACGAGCCGGCCGAGGTCGGCTAGCGGCCCCCGCCCCGCGCGCCGCCGGCCCTCAGCGCAGGACGATGACCCCGTCGCGCTCCTCCACGGAGAAGCGCCGCAGCCGGAACGCCGTGTTCGTGTAGGCCTGGATCGTCCGCGAGTAGGGGCCGAAGCCGAAGATCCGCCCCTTCGGGCCGGAGACCATCCCGCCCGTCTCCACGTCGTACCGCGCCCGGTGCCACGGGCACTCGAGGCAGCCCCTGCGGATCTGCCCCTGCCCGAGCTTGGCGAACTGGTGGCGGCAGACGTTCGAGACCGCGAACGGCTCGCCGTCGATCACGCCGACCGCGAGCGTGCCGTGGCGCTCCGTCTCGACCTCGCGCACGCCGCCGACGCCGAGCTCGGAGATCGCGACGAGGCGGTCGCCCCGGGCGCGGGCGGGGTTGCGGGTCCTGAGCTCGGGGAACATGCCGCGGCCCGTAGCCCGCCCGCCCGGGCCGGAAGCCGTGCCTGGCGCGCCGTCCCTTAGACCTCCAGGCGCAGGTCGACCGCGGCGGGAGCGGACGCACCCACCGGCGCCGGCCCGCCGTCCTCCTCGGGCTCCGCCGCCTCGAGCAGCGACTCGATGTGCGCGAGCTGCGCGCGCACCTGGGTCGCCATCGCGTCGACGATCTTGCGCGCGTTCTCGATCGAGGTCGTCGCGCCCGTGAGCTGCTGCTTGACCTTCTGCACCTCGCCCATCGAGCCCATCGCGCGCTCGACCGCCTCGCGCACCGCGGCGGCGTCCACGCCGTCGGACTCGCCGCGCGCCATCAGCACCCGCGCGCGGGCGAGCGAGTAGGCGACCTCGAGCGCAAGCGTCGAGCCGTCCTCGGGGTCGAAGCAGACGACGAGCTTGTCGCCGTTGTACTCCCGCAGCGTCTGCAGCCGCGCGGGGACCTTCTCCTCGTTGGGCACGACGAGCACCGCGTAGTCGGCGCCCCGCTCCTCGCGGGCGCGGTCGAGCTCCTCGATGGCCACCCGCTTGCTCAGCTTCGCCGTCTTGGCCTCGAAGACCACGCGCCCGCGCGCCGGCCCGCGGCAGCCCTCGAGCGCCACGACGATGTCGCCCGTCTTGCGGGTCGTCCCCTTGGTGTCGCCCACCGCGTCGCAGTCGTCGCCCTGGACGACGGCGATCCGGTCGAGCGCCTCGTGCACGGCCTCCTCGAAGGTCCGCCCCTTCGCGGTGCCGCGCTCGGCCTCGGCGGCGACCTCCTCGGCCGCGGCGCGCTCGCCGCGCAGCCGCTCGACCTCGAGCCGCAGCGCGGTGATCGTCTCCGTCATCTCCCCGAGCCGCTCGGCCTGCTGGTCGGAGGACTGCTTCATCACCGCCAGCGACGCGCGCTGGAAGCCCGCCAGCGGGTTGTGCTCGGAGTCGGAGGAGAACTGCTTGCGCAGATCCTCGCGCATGGCCACGCTCGCCTCGGCGAGCAGGGCCTTGACCCGGTTCTGCACCGCGACGGACGACTCGTCGCCGAAGTGGCGGTGCAGCGTCCTGGTCACGTGGCCGTGGTCGGGCGAGAAGACCTCGTCGACCTTCTGGTCGAGCCGCTCGGCGACGCGCCGCGCCCGTTCGACGAACTCGGCGTCCAGCGCGCGGGCGGCGCGCTCGAACTCCGCCTTGACGAACTCGGCGTTCGCCCCGACGTGCTCACGGTCGAGCACCCGGGCGCCGATCTCGAGCGCGTCCTCGACCACCTTGACCGGATCGTCGCCCGCCTCCTCGCGGGCGCGAAGGAGCCCGACCACCGTCTCGTCGTCGACGACGAGGCCGTCGACGACGACGCGGTTGGCCAGGACGGTGACGCGGGCGGGACGGAGTGGCGTGGCGGCTTCCATGGGCCGAGCAATGTCCCACGGGCCCCGGACGGATGGGCAAACGGCCGCGCGCCACCCGGCTACCGTAGGTCCATGGCGACCGACGCGCTCCAGCC
>JALYMV010000473.1 GCA_030773575.1 Actinomycetota bacterium | reverse complement strand
CGCCGCCGGCCGCATCCACGTCCGGCGGTCATGGGATCGCGTGGAGCGCGAGATCGCGCCGAAGTCCGACGCGGGCACGCGCGAGGTCCCGATCTTCGACGTGCTGCGCCCGATTCTCGAAGCCCACCGCGACCGTCACGCCCAGGACACGCGCCCGGATGGCCTCGTGTTCGCCACTCGCACGGGCGGCCCCTTCGACCCGGCCGAGGTCACGAAGCGCGCCGACCGGGCATGGGAGAAGGCCACGCCCTCGGTGGAGCGCTTCACCTTGCATGAGGGTCGCCATGGCGCGGCATCGGTCTGGATCGAGGCGGGAGTCAACGCCCGGCGCGTACAGACGTGGATGGGGCACTCCTCGATCACCACGACGTACGACCTCTACGGCAAGCTGCTCGACCGCTCCGAGGCCGAGCAAGTCGCTCTCGTGGACGGGTACCTCCGTGGGACCTCTGTGGGACCGACAGGAGCCGAAGGCAGCGGCACGGAGCGGAAGTCGCCCCACCGGGTCCCAGGGACCCAGCCCGCCGTGAAGGCCGCCGAAGCCGCCTAGAACGGCGCTCTAGAGCCAAATCTGAGGGAACGGAGCGGCGAAGGAATCGAACCTTCCAAGCGTGGGGCTGCCACGCCCTGCCGGTTTTGAAGACCGGATGGGCCACCAGACCCGTGCCGCTCCGGCGCGGAATCTAGAGCCCGCGCTCGAGCGCGCCCTTGACGCCCGCGTCGAGGGCGTTGAGCCGGTGCAGCGCGAGCGCCTCGGGCGAGCCGAAGCGCCGGCCCGGCGCCGCCTCCGCGCCGTGGTGGGTGAGGACGCAGTGCGCCAGCGCCACGCGCCGGCCGGCGTCCAGCGGCCCCGCGCGCGCGTCGAGCAGCCGCTGGCCGAGCGCGACATGCCCGAGCAGCCGCCCCTCATCGGTGAGCCCGAACTCGGCGCCGTAGGTGAACTCCTCGGTCTTGCCGAGGTCGTGTACGAGCGCCGCGCAGACGAGCAGGTCGGAGTTCAGTCGAGGGTGCAGGATGGCGGTCTCGACCGCCAGCGTGCCGACCGCGACGGTGTGCTCGAGCAGGCCGCCGAGGTAGGCGTGGTGGCCCGCGGGCGTGCAGGGCGCCCGCCGCCACGCGGCGCGCAGCGCTCCGTCGCCGAGCAGGTCGTCGAGCAGCGCGCGGTAGGCGGGGTCGTGGACGTCGCGCGCGAGGTGCTCGAGGAAGCCGTCGAGCTCGTCGAGGTCGCGGTAGGCGGCGGGCAGGAAGGCCGCCGGGTCCTCGGCCTCCGTGCGCTCGATCGCGCGCAGGTCAACCTGCAGCTCGTCGCGGAAGCGCTCGACGACGCCCTGCACGCGCACGACGTCGCCGCGCTCGAAGCGCCCGGCGAGCGCGTCGGCGTCGCGGAACGCCCGTGCCGGCAGCGAGCCGCCGCGATCGCGCAGCTCGACCGCGAGGTACGGGCTGCCCGAGCGCGACATCAGCCGGTCCTTGCGCACGCAGGCGTAGACGCCCTCGACCGGATCGCCGGGACGCAGGGCGGGAAGCGCGGGAGCAGGCGGGGGTGCGGCGGCGTGCACGCGCTCCATGATCGGCCTCGCCCCGGACGGCGCACCCACTATCGTCAAACCGCGATGCAACCCCTGCGATGGGATCGCCGTCCCGACGGCCTCCGGGCCCCCGCGCTCGTGTGCGCGTTCAAGGGCTGGAACGACGCCGGCGACGCCGCCTCCTCGGCGCTCACCTTCCTCGGCGCGTCGCTCGGCGCCGAGCGCTTCGCCACGATCGACCCCGAGGAGTTCTACGACTTCCAGGCGACCCGCCCGACCATCTCGCTCGTCGACGGGACCACGCGCGAGATCACCTGGCCGGAGGTCGAGATCTACGAGGTTCGTGCACCGCGGGCACCGCGCGACCTCGTCCTCCTGGCGGGCGTCGAGCCCTCGATGCGGTGGCGCACCTTCTGCCAGACGGTCATCGACCTCGCCGAGGCGCTCGGCGCGCAGATGGTCGTCACGCTCGGCGCACTGCTGGCCGACGTGCCGCACTCCCGGCCCGTGTCGGTCACCGGCCTGGCCTCCGACGACGCGCTCATGCAGCGCCTCGCCGTGCCCAACCCGCGCTACGAGGGGCCGACCGGCATCGTCGGCGTCCTGCACACCGCGTGCGCGGAGGCCGGCATCCCGTCCGCGTCGCTGTGGGCGGCCGTCCCGCACTACGTCGCCGTCGTCCCCAACCCGAAGGGTGCGCTGGCCATCCTGCGCAAGCTCGAGGGGCTCGTCGGCGTGACCGTCGACGCGTCGGAGCTCGAGAGCGCCGCCGTCGAGTACGACCGCCAGGTCACCCGCGCGGTCGAGATGGACCCGGACGTGCAGGCGTTCGTCGAGCGGCTGGAGCGCGAGGCGTCGGAGTCCGAGGACGAGACGCCCAAGGACCTCCCGTCGGGCGACGTGCTCGCCCGCGAGTTCCAGCGCTTCCTGCGCCAGCGCGGCCAGGGTTGACGCCGCTCCAGCGACTGCTCTACCTCGTCGGCGCGACGCTGTTCGTCGACATGGCGGCGTACTCGGCGATCACGCCGCTGGTGCCGGTCTACGCGGAGTCGCTCTCGCTCAGCAAGGCGGAGGCGGGCGTCCTGGGCGCAGCCTTCCCGGCGGGCACGCTGATCGCCGCGATCCCCGGCGGCTGGCTGGCCGCGCGGATCGGCGGGCGGGCGACCGTCCTGCTCGGCCTCGCGGTGATGGCCGTCTCCGCGCTGGCCTTCGGCTTCGGCGGCACGGTGGTCGTGCTCGACGCCGCCCGCTTCGCCCAGGGCGTCGGCGGGGCGCTCACCTGGTCGGGCGCGCTGGCGTGGCTCGTGGCCGTCGCCCCGCGCGAGCGCCGCGGCGCCGTGATCGGCTCCGCAC
>JALYMV010000472.1 GCA_030773575.1 Actinomycetota bacterium | reverse complement strand
GGCGCCTGGCGGCCGGCTGCGGGGTCCTGGCGGTCCTGTGGTGCGGGCTGCTGACCACGCTGTCGTCGTCGAGCTTCATCGCCCTGCTGGCCGGCCTCGCGGTGCTCGCCGCCCTGCTCGGCCACTGGCGGGTGGTCGCCGCGGGCGCCGGCGCGCTGGCCGTGGCCGCGGTCGTGCTCGTCGTCGCCTTCCCGACGAGCATCGGCCTGGATCCGGGTCGCGAGGCGTCGGTCCGCAAGGCCACGAGCGGGCGCAACAAGCTGCTCACGGGAGGCACCGAGCTGTTCGCCGACCGCCCGGTGCTGGGGTGGGGCTCCGGGGCGTTCGCCCTGGAGTACCGCCGGGCGGGCTACGAGACCGGCCCGCGCGCGGTCGCCGCGTCGCACACGATCCCGCTGACGGTCGCCGTCGAGCAGGGGCTCGTCGGCCTGGCGGCCTACCTGGCGCTGCTCGCCGCCGCCTTCCGGGCGCTGCTGCGCGGGGCGCGCCGGGGCCTCCCGGGGGCCGGCGTCACGGCGGCCTTCACGGCGCTCGTGGTCCACACGCTGCTCTACGCCGCCTTCCTCGAGGATCCGCTGAGCTGGGCGCTGCTCGCCGCCGGCATGGCGTGGGGGGCCGGACGGCGCGCGGGCGCCGGCGAGCCGCCGCCCCGGGTCGTGCAGACCCCGGCGGGCGACTCGCGAATGACCCCTACACTCGATGCCCCGCGGCCCTCCGCCCCCGTCCCGGACGCGTCCTGAAAGACCGAATGCCCCGACAGCTCGCCATCACCGTCTGCGTCCTGCTGCTCTGGGCGCTGGCCCCCGCGGCGGCGTCCGGCGCCTCGGTCGCCTCGCCGCCGTCGGGCCCTCCGGCCACGGCCGACGGGCCCGACGGCCGCATCGGGCTCGCCGGGCGCTGGCTGTTCCGGCTCGACCCGGCCGACACGGGGCTCCAGGACGGGCTGCAGGACCGCGCCAGCACCCGCGACTGGCTGCCCGTCACCGTGCCGCACTCCTGGAACGCGGCCGACGAGAGCGACGCGAGCATGGTCGGCACGGTCGGCTGGTACCGCCGCGACTTCACGCTCCCGCCCACCGGCGGGAAGCCGGAGTGGCTCGTGCGCTTCCTGTCGGTCAACCACTTCGCGCGGGTGTGGCTCAACGGCCGCGAGATCGGCGGGCACGCGGGCGCCTACCTGCCGTTCGAGCTCAAGCTGACGGGCGTGCGCAGGCGACGGGTCAACCGGCTCGTCATCCGGGTCGACAACCGCCGGCGCCCGATCGACTTCCCGCCGGGCAGCGGCCTGAGCGGCGGCTGGTGGAACTACGGCGGGATCCTGCGCGAGGTCGAGGTCCGCCCCGCCTTCGGCGTCGACCTCGAGGACGTGCGCGCCCTGCCGCGGCTGCGCTGCTCGCGGTGCCCGGGACGTGTGCGGGTCCGCGCCGTGGTGCGCAACCACGCGGACCGCGCGCAGCGCGTCGACGTCCGCGCGCGCCTCGGCGGCCTCGCGTTCCGGCTCGGCGGCAAGAAGCTGCCGGCCGGCGGGCGGGGCGTGGTGGGCGGGACGGTCAAGGTCGCCGAGCCGCGGCTGTGGTCGCCCGCCGATCCCCACCTCTACTCGCTGGCGGTCGACGCGGTGGGCGAGCGGGGGACCGCCCGGCACCGGCTGAAGGTCGGCATCCGCAGCGTCACCGTGACCGACGGTCTCCTGCGCCTCAACGACCGCCGGCTGCGCCCGCGGGGCGTGGGCGTCCACGAGGACGAGCCGGGCCGCGGCCACGCGCTGCTGCCGACGGGGCGCGAGCGGCTCGTGTCGCGCGCGCGCCGGCTCGGGGCGACGATGATCCGCTCCCATTACCCGTTGCACCCGCACATCCTCGAGATGGCCGACCGGCTGGGCCTCCTCGTGTGGTCCGAGGTCCCCGTCTACCGGTTCCGCAGCGCGCTCGGCCGGCCGGGCGTGGTCGACCGGGCGATCGAGCTGTCGCGGGCCAACGTCGAGGCGAACGCCTCGCATCCGTCCATCATCACCTGGTCGCTGGGCAACGAGCTCTCGCCGGTGCCCGGCCCGGTCGAGGCGGATCTGTTCGCGCGCGGGGCCGCGGCGGTCCGGGAGATCGACCCGACCCGGCCCGTGTCGCTCGCCCTCCAGACCGCGAGGCCGTTCGTGTGCCACGCGGCGACCTACGCCCCGCTCGACCTCATCGGCCTCAACGAGTACTTCGGGTGGTACTCCGCCCAGACCGCCGACCTGTCGCCGTACCTCGACGCCATGCGGGCGTGCTATCCGGAGCAGGCCCTGATGATCACCGAGTTCGGGGCGGAGGCCAACCGCTCGGGTCCCGTGACCGAGAAGGGCACCTACGAGTTCCAGAGCGCGTGGACGGGCGCCCACCTCGGGGTCTTCGCGAGCAAGCCCTACCTGAGCGGCGTGAGCTACTGGGCGCTCAACGAGTTCAAGGTCCGGCCGGGCTGGGCCGGGGGCAACCCGCTGCCGGATCCGCCGATGCACCGCAAGGGCCTGATCTCCTACCTGGGCAGGCCGAAGCCGGCGTATCTCATCGTGCAGCGGGCCTACACGCCCCGCCGGCGCGGCTCGAAGCGCTGACCGAGGCCCGGCCGGGGCACGCGAGCGGGCGCAGCGTAAGATGCGCCCCCGCCTCGAACCACGAATCCCGGGTAGGACTCAGAGATCTCCACGTCCAGCACACATGTCGTCATCCTCGCCGCGGGCCGCGGCAGCCGGCTCGGCGCCCTCGGTTCCGGGACGCCCAAGTGGCTGCTCGACGTGGGCGGGGAGGTGCTCGCCGAGCGCCAGCTCGAGGCGATCGAGCGCGCCGGTGACGGCGTGGCGTCCGTGCGGGTGGTCACGGGCCACGCCGCCGAGGCGATCGAGCGCTTCCTGGCCGAGCGGCCGGACGGCGCCGCGACGCTCCACAACGTCGACTACGCCCGGCTCAACAACTGGTACTCCGTCCTGCTGCCGCTGCGGGCGGTGGAGGACCCCGACGCGCGCGTGGTGGTCATCAACGGCGACCTGTTCGCAGAGACGGCGGTGATGGCCGCATTCCTGGAGGCCTGCGCGGCGACGGAGGCGGAGGCGCTGATCGCCGTCGACCTCGAGCGCCCGCTGACCGACGAGTCGATGAAGGTCGAGGTCCGCCCGGACGGCACCCTCGACCGGATCGGCAAGGTCGGGATCGACGACCCGGTCGGCGAGTACGTGGGGATGCTGATGGCGCGCGGGTCGGCGCTGGCGCGGCTGCGCGAGGCGCTCGAGGGGTTCGTGGGCCGGCCGGAGGCCGTCGACGAGTGGTACGAGGGCGCGGTCGGGAGCACCGCCGCCGCCGGCGTCGCGTGGGTGGTGTGGCCGATGCCGAGCGGGCGCTGGGTCGAGATCGACGACGACGACGACCTGGCAGCCGCGATGGAGCTCGCGCCCTCGTGACCCGGGCCACGCCCAGCCGCGAGATCGCGATTCCCCGCCTCCTGCACGTCGCCACGGACTGCCTCGCCGACGTCGCCCGGCTCCTCGACGGCAGCGGATTCGACACGACCCACGTCCTCGTCGGCAGCGGCGGGGGGCCGTCGCTGGCGCTCGCCGAGCAGGTCATCGACGGCCTGCGCTCCAGCGGCGTCGAGGTGGTCCACGCCTCGTGGCTGCAGGGCCGCCTCGAGCAGGCGGCGGCCACCGCCGCGCTCATCATCGAGGAGGACGTCACCCTCGCGGTGGCGGTCGGCGGCGGGCGCGTGATCGACACCGTCAAGCTCGCCGCCGCGCGGACCCGGACCGACTTCCTCAGCGTCCCCACCACGATGTCCAACGACGGGATCAGCTCGCCCGTCGCCTCCATGACCTGCAAGGACGGCCGCCGGCGCAGCTACCCGGCCGCGATGCCGGCCGGGATCGTCGTCGACGTCGGCGTCGTCGGCAACGCGCCGGTGCGGACGCTGCAGGCCGGGATCGGCGACCTGGTGAGCAACCTGACCGCGGTGCTCGACTGGCAGCTCGCCGATCGCCTCGGCCACGAGCCCTTCGACGCCTTCTCGGCGATGATCTCCGAAAGCGCCGCGCGGCCCGTCCTCGATGTGACCGACCTCGCCTCCCCCGAGACGCACGAGCTGGTCGCGAAGGGACTGCTGCAGAGCGGGCTGGCCATGGCGGCCGCCGGCACGAGCCGCCCCTGCTCGGGCGCCGAGCACCTCATCAGCCACAGCCTCGACGAGCTCCTCGGCGAGTCCGCCGCGATGCACGGCGAGCAGGTGGCGCTCGGCTGCCTGGTCTCCGCGGCCGCCCACGGGTCGCCGCTGCTCGCGACGCTCCAGCGCATGTTCGCCGGGCTCGAGCTGCCGACGGAGCCGGCTCATCTCGGGGTCTCGGAGGGCCGGCTCGTCGAGGCGATCGCCGGCGCGCCGGCGCTCCGGCCGGACCGCCACACGATCCTCTCCGAGATCAGCCTCGACCCGGAGGACATCGAGTCGGTCCTGGCGCGCGCGTTCACCCCGGCCGAACAGCCGGCTTGAACGGGCCGCGGATCGTCTTCGCGTCCTGGAGCTCGCGCTACTCCGACAGCCCGCGGGCCATCGCGGAGGAGCTCGAGCGGCGGGGCGTCGCGTTCGAGCAGCACTGGCTGATCGACCCGGCGGTGGCCGGGCCCGTGCCCGGGAATCTCGACGTCGTCGAGCCGGAGGGTCCCGAGACCGAGGCGCTGCTCGAGTCGGCGGACTTCGTCGTCTCCAACGACGTGCTCGCCCACGCCTTCGCGAAGTCGCCGTGGACCCACTACCTGCAGACCTGGCACGGGACCCCGCTCAAGCGCATCGCCCACGACGTGGCGCGGCCGCGGTTCAAGGAGGCCAAGAACTACGAGACCTGGCTGCCGCGCGACGTCGCTCGCTGGGACACGCTGCTGTCGCAGAACCGCTTCAGCACCGACGTCCTGCGGCGAGCCTTCCGGTTCGAGGGCGAGGTGCTCGAGACGGGCTATCCGCGCAACGACGTGCTCTCCGCGCCGGACCGCGACGCCGTCCGCGCCCGGGTGCGCGAGGAGCTCGGGATCGGCGAGGGCGCGCGCGCCGTCCTCTACGCCCCGACATGGCGCGACGCCGATCCCTTCACGCTCCACCTCGACCTCGAGGCGCTGCGCCGCGAGCTCGGCGACGGGTGCGTCGTGCTGCTGCGCGTGCACTGGCAGGTGGCCGCCACCGCCCGGATCGAGGCGATGCCCAACGTCATCGAGGTCTCCGCGCGCCAGGACATCAACCAGCTCTACCTCGCCGCCGACGTGCTGCTGACGGACTACTCGTCGGCGATGTTCGACTTCGCCGTCACCGGCAAGCCGGTCCTGTTCTTCGTCTATGACCTCGTCCGCTACCGCGACCACATCCGCGGCTTCTACTTCGACTTCGAGGCGGAGGCGCCCGGGCCCCTGCTGGCCAGCAACGACGAGGTGATCGCGGCGCTGCGGGACCTCGACGCGGTGATCGACCGCTACGGCGAGGCGTTCGCGGCGTTCCGCGAGCGCTTCTGCCACCTCGACGACGGCCACGCTTCCGAGCGCGTGGTCGACGCGCTGCTCGCCCGCGCCCCGGCCCCGGCGGCCGACCGGACCATCGACGCCGGCGGCCTGCGCCGGGCAGAAGGAGATCCTGCATGACCGCTCTCGACTCGTTCCGCCTCGACGGCAAGGTCGCCGTCGTGACCGGCGCCTCCTCCGGCCTCGGCGTGGCCTTCGCCCAAGGGCTCGCGGAGGCGGGCGCCGACGTCGTCGTCTGCGCCCGGCGCGTTGAGCGCCTGGAGGAGACCAAGGCGCAGGTGGAGGCGCTCGGCCGGCGGTGCCTGGCCGTGCGCGCCGACGTCTCGGAGCCCGAGGACTGCACACGGGTGGTCGAGCAGGCGGTCGCCGAGCTCGGCCACGTCGACGTCCTGGTCAACAACGCCGGCGTCGGCACCGCGGTGCCCGCCACGCGCGAGACCCCCGAGCAGTTCCGCGGCGTCATCGACGTCAACCTCAACGGCTCCTACTGGATGGCCCA
Source organism: Actinomycetota bacterium (assembly GCA_030773575.1). Taxonomy (GTDB): domain Bacteria; phylum Actinomycetota; class Thermoleophilia; order Solirubrobacterales; family Solirubrobacteraceae; genus JACCYI01. The sequence continues at coordinate 325 of JALYMV010000472.1, read as the reverse complement.
GGCGTGCGGCCGCGTCATGGGGCAGGGGTCGAGCATCGTCAACGTCGGCTCCGTGCTCGGCTCCACCACCGCCGGGCTGCCGCAGGCCGCCTACGCGGCGAGCAAGGCGGCGATCATCGGCCTCACGCGCGACCTCGCGCAGCAGTGGACGGGGCGCAAGGGGATCCGGGTCAACGCGCTGGCGCCCGGCTTCTTCCCCTCGGAGATGACCGACCAGTACCCCGAGAACTACCTCGAGACGATGAAGTGGCGGATCCCCGCGGGCCGCATGGGCGACCCGGCCGAGCTGGCCGCGGCGCTGATCTTCCTGGCGAGCGACGCCGCC
>JALYMV010000471.1 GCA_030773575.1 Actinomycetota bacterium | reverse complement strand
CTCAGCTGCGGTGCGCTGACGGCGTGGTGGGCGGCTCGAGGGCCAGCAGTTCGAGGCCCGGTGTGGCGAGGTAGATGGAGTCAACTGCGAGCAGGGGTCTGCGGATGGCGATAGCGGTGGCGGCGACCCATCGGTCGGCCACGTGCTCCTTCTGTCCCAGCGCATGGCCGCTGCGCCGGCAGTCCACGGTGATGCGCACGAAGGCGTCGATCACGAGGTCGTCGACCGGCACCGTCGGGGTGTTGTTCAACTGATCGCGGAGGTGTTGGGCGCGATCCGCTGACCACCCGCGCAGCTGCGGCCAGATGAGCAACTCGGCGCGGGACTGGACAGCGATCGCGGGGCTGCGCCCGACGAGGGCGTCCTTGAAGGCCTGCTTGGTAGCGGCAGTGGCCCCCTGCCGGACGTAGAGCTGGCTGTAGACGTCTGTGTCGAGCAGCACAACGTCCGCTGGGACGCCGGCATGACCAGCCGAGTTCACGACCGCAAGTCCGCCAGCCACGCCTCCAGTTCATCGTCATCGACGCCCGGCACGCCATCGAGGCTGGGTGCCGAGCGGGCGGCGAAGACGCCGCTGACGTCGGCGGGGGCGCGATCGAGCCAGTTTGCAGGCGTAAACGCAGCATGCACGTGCGGCTCGACGAGCTTGACGATCTGCCCGCGGGCCCCCTGTACACCGGTGCCGACGGCCCGGACCCGTTGCCCGACGAGGGTGGCTGCCTCAGCGGCGTTCTCAACGCCTTCGAGGACCACGTCGTTGCCGACTGCGTCGCGCACCCGGAACTTGCGGGCGCGCAGGTCCACGAGGTCAAGGTCCCCGCTCACGGCGGTCTCCGGCACCCGTTCGGGCTCCGCCGTCACCCTGGTCCACGCGTCCCGGTTCACCTTCTGTGGTCTGACAGCGATGCGACGGCGCTCCTGCTGTCCTCGCCGGCCGGTGAACTCGCACTCGCGCGCCGCAGCGGCGATGGAGTCGAGGAACGCCACTGCCGCCTGGGCAACGGCAGCTGTAGCCCAACCCGGGCGGGCATCCTTCTCCAACCCGCCGAACACCTCCCACAGCCGGTCCATGACCTGTTCCTCGAACGGATCCTGGAAGGCCAGCGTGCCCGCAGCGCCGGCCGTCAGCTCCAGACGCGTGCTGCCCCGCCTGACCCCCGTCAGGGTCAGGCGGGTCGCCCGCTCGGCTCCACCAGCCGTGCGACCGGGGCCGGTCTGACCGACCAGCTGTCGGCCGATCCGTGTCGCGAGCGATTGCAGAGCCGCCGCCATCGAGGCGAGGTCGTTCAGAGCGATCTCACCGGGAGGCACGTCGGTACCGGAAAGCCGGAGCGTCATCGTCTCCTGCGTGTCCACGGGGCACCTCCTCCGCCGCCGGACGAGGCCCTGTCCTTTGTGGCAGGGATCTCGGCGCTGGTCCGACCGGTTAGCCAAACCTCAGCGAGTATGGACGGTGAGCGCAAGCTCGTGGGCTCGGCTGCGGCCCAGCGCCGTCCGCACGGCGGCGAGCGCATCCTCGACCTCCGGCTGGGGACGCCGTGGGGCGTGGCAATCCTCGCGGGCGGGGTCGTCGTCGACAGGCCGGTCGACCAGGTGCAGGTCGTTGCGCTGGCGGCCGCGGGACAGCCCGACGTAGCCGGCCTCGCGGTAGAGCGCGTCCGAGCCGAGCAACATCGCCTGCTGGCAGGTCATGCCCTGGGACTGATGGACGGTGAGGGCGTAGCCGTGATCGAGTCCGCCGCCGGCGAGGTAGCCAGCCGAGACGGCCGTCGTGGTGCCGCCGAGCTGCACGGTGAGAGTGCCGCCGTCGGGGTCGACGGCCGTGACGGTGCCGCGTTGGCCGTTGATCAGGCCGCGGGAGTAGTCGTTGCGCCGCGCGATGACGAGGTCGCCGGCGGCGAAGGACCGGTCGGCGTACGGGCTGACTGCCACCGTGAGGACGGGTCCGGTCAGCCGGTCGGCCGCCGCCATGTGGGCCCGGGCGCGCAGGTTGAGCTCGTCGACGTCGGTACGACGCACCGCGAGCATCACCACCTGCTCCGACGGGGCGCCCGTGCCGTCGGCTGTGGCGGCGGTCCACCAGGCGGCGGTAAGCGCGCAGCGGGCATCCGCGCCGGTATCGGCCCGCTTCACCCGACCGGCGGCGTCGTACTCGTCCAGCGCCCGGCTCGAATCGCCGTTGCGCAGCCGGTCGAGCGCGCTGCGCTCCCAAGGCTCGACCTGTCGCCGGTTCTGCTGCAGTTCGGGGGCGTGCAGGGTCGTGGCCAGGGCCCGGAACGCCCCGCCGGCGATCAGCTCGGGAAGCTGGTGCTGGTCGCCGACCAGGACCAGCTTGGCGTCAGCGGCGCGGGCGTGGGCGAGCAGCCGGGCCAGCGGGCGGGTGCCGAGCATGCCAGCCTCGTCGACGATGAGTACCGTGCCCCGGGCAAGCCCTGCGGGCCGGCCGGCGACTGGCCTGTCGAGCGCGGTCAGCAACCGGCTGACAGTCATCGCCGGGATGCCGGCCTGCTCGCCGAACGCCAGCGCGGCGCGGGCGGCAACCGCGGTCCCGACCACGGGCAGGCCGGCGGCGCGCCAGGCATCGGCGGCGGCGGCGAGCGCCGATGTCTTCCCGGCTCCGGCCTTGCCGACCACCACGTCGACGCCGTCGCCCGAGGTGGTGAGCCGCCGGACGAGCCCCTGCTGCTCGCCGGACAACTCACGAGCCGCAAGCGCCCGCTCGACGCCGTCGGATCCGGCCAGCCCCACTCCGGCGTCGCGGGCGGCGCTCGCCTCGGCCAGGACAGCGGCCTCGGTCGCCAGCATCTCGCTGGTCGAGTACCGGCGGGCGTTGCGCGCCGCGCCACCCACGAGCGGGCCGGAAAAGGCACGCGGTGCCGACGCACCGAGTGCGACGACGTCCGGGCACACCAGCAGCCGGTCGGCCAGCTCCTCGACCGCATGCACAGGGGCGCCTTGCGGCAGACGGACGCACCAGCCGCGGATCGCCTCGGCGCGTCCGAACGTCGATGCCATGGCTGTGAGCCCGTCGGCGGAAAGCATCTCGGCCGAGGCGCGGACCAGCTCCGCCGTAGCCGGCAACCGGATCGGCAACCGGTGCAGCAGCCGATCGCGGGCTCCGGCGTCGAACCCGAGCGCGTCGGCCCGGCGGTGCCACTCGGCAGCGAGCGACTCCGGCCGTACGCCGTAGTCCTTGGCCCTGCGGGTGGCCAGCGTCGCGGCCTGCGCGCCGGCCCGGCTTGAGCTGCCGTGCTCGGCCATCGCGTGTTCGATCTCCACCCGACGGCGGGAGAAGGCCCGCAGCACCCGGTGCGGCACGTCGGCGAGCTCGGCGAGGCCGTTGTCCCGCACCGCCCAGGCGAGCCCGAGCCCCCGCAGCTCGTGCCGCAGCGCGGCTTGGTAGAGCGTGCCGGCGGTCTTGGCCTGGGCGTACAGCTGCTGCCCGTCCAGCGCCGAGAACCGACCGTCGGCGCCGCGGGTCATGTTCGCGACCAGCACGTGGGTGTGCAGTTGCGGGTCGCCGGCGCGGGAGGTGCGGTGTCGGAACGCCGCCGCGACGAATCCGCCGCCAGGCAATCGGCTGACGCCGTCCTTGCGGCGCCGGACCTCGCCGGCCTCCCGCTCCAGGTATCCCAGCGCCGCCGCGACCGCGGCGTCATGCGCCCGACGCACCTCGAGCATCAGCTCCTGCCCGCCGAGCGCGAACAGCAGCGAGACCCCCTTCGGCGCAGAGAACGTCAGGTCGTAGCCCGGCAACCGGTCCGGCCGTCGGTGCGTGATCAGCGACCGTTGCGGATCGGTCGGCGAGCGACCGTCCAGGACCGCCCGCAGCGAGTCCGCGCCGACCCGCCCGGACAGATCGAGAGCGCCGCACCCGCCGCCGATCCAATGGCCGGCTGCCTCACCCGATCCGAGGTAGTAGTCCTCGACCCCGCGGGCCACCGCCTGCAGGTAGTAGCCCTCCTGGCCGCGGCCGAGCTTGCCGATGCTCAGCATTGACGACGACCAAGATCATGGGGACGAGATGGGGCCGGAGCCGCCGGCATCGGGCGACACCGGCTGACACCCCCAGGACGGCACGACCCTTGCTGACCTGCGAAGACGGGATCCGGCGGCATCAGCCGTCACCGTCCGACACGTCCTCAGTCGGACTTGAAAACCGCTACAGGTTCACGCCTGTCGTGGGTTCGAATCCCACGCCCTCCGCCCTGACCTGCAGGTTCGTCCTGTGGGCGTTCCGCGCCGCAAGATCGAGATGGGCCGGATTGCGGGC
>JALYMV010000470.1 GCA_030773575.1 Actinomycetota bacterium | reverse complement strand
CGCGGGAGCGGCGGCCGCGGGTGGCGGCGGGGGCGGATCCCGCCGTCGTCGCTGGGGGCGTCCGCGGGCTCGTCCTGGGAGCGGACGGCCCACCACACGATCCACCCGAGGAGCAGGATGGGCACCTTCAAGGCGAAGAAGAGGTAGATCATCGTCCACTCCATCCCGCGTCAGGCTACCCCGGAAGCGTCGATCTGGGAACCGTTGATCCGCCTTCGGCGCGTCAACGAACACCCAGGTATGCGCCGCGCCCGGTATCTCGTCGTCCTCCCGCTCGCGGGCGCGCTCGCCTTCCCGCCGTCCGTCGGCGCCGCCCGGACCGCGACCGTCGTCCTCGAGGATGTCGAGTTCAAGCCCGCCACCACGCGGATCAAGCGCGGTGACAGCGTGCGCTGGGTCTGGCGCGACGGTTCGACGCCGCACAACGTCCGCTCCCGCGGCTCGCGGCGATTCAAGGGCTCCGGAACCCGCACGGAAGGGCGCCACACGGTGCGCTTCACGCGGTCGGGGACCTACCGGTACGTGTGCACGGTCCACATCGGGATGGACGGCCGCGTCGTCGTCCGGTGATCCGGGCGATGCGCGGGGGCGTTAAGGTCCCCGTGTAGAGGTCGGCGTGATGGCACGTGGACCGGGTTTACAACGACCCCCAGGAGGGTTTTCACCAGTGTCCCATCATCTGGACATCGACAAGATCGACACGTCCGGCCTCGTCCGCGAGACCGCTGAGGCGGCCGGCATGGACCGTCGTGACCTGCTCCGCAAGGGCGCGGTCGGCGCGGGCGGCCTCGTCGCCGGCGGCGCGTTCTTCGGGATCCTCTCGCCCGCCGAGGCCCGGATCTCCACCAAGCGCTCCAAGCGCAACGACGTCAAGATCCTGCAGTTCGCGATGACCCTCGAGCTGCTCGAGGCGGCGTTCTACCGCCAGGCGCGCGCCAACAACGTGTTCGGCGACGACGCCCCGCTCGAACGCTTCACGAGGACCGTGTCCGCCCACGAGGACGACCACGTGACGTTCCTGGGGAACGCGCTGGGCAGGAAGCGAGTGTCGGGCCTCAAGTTCGACTTCGGCGAGGCGGTCACCAACCGCGACACGTACCGGGCGACCGCCCAGGTCCTCGAGGACACCGGCGTCCAGGCCTACCTCGGCCAGGCCGGCAACGTCTCCCAGCGCCCGGTCCTCCTCGCCGCCGGCTCGATCGTCACGGTCGAGGCGCGCCACGCGTCCTGGATCCGCTTCCTCAACGGCGGCGGCGTGCCCAACGTCAGGGAGTCGGCCCTGCCCGCGCCGCGCACGTTCGACCGCCCGGCTTCCGAGCGGGCGATCCTCAGGGCCGTCAGGCGCACGGGCTTCATCGAGTCCTAGCCGGCTGCCCGAGGCGGGACGGCCCGGCTGTCCTGCCTCGGAGCACCACCAAGCGATGACGCACACGGCGGGGCGGCCTCGGAGCCGCTCCGCCGTTCGCCCTCCTAGGCCCGCAGGGCGGTCGCCGCACCCTCGAAGCGGGTCATCCGCTCGAGCGCCGACACGCGCTCGCCGATCTCCTCCGGCGTCACCCCGGTGATCCGCTCGCTCCCGAAGGCCTCCACGTTGAAGGAGGCCAGCGCCGTCCCGTAGGCCATCGCGCTGCGCAGCACGTCGTCGGTGAGCTCCTCGTCGATCCGGGCGGCGATCGAGCCGACGAAGCCCCCGGCGAAGGTGTCGCCCGCGCCCGTGGGGTCGACCACGTCGGCGGTCGGGTAGGCCGGCAGCGCGAAGACGCCGTCGGCGGTGAACAGCGTCGCGCCGTACTCCCCCTGCTTGGCGATCACCACGCGCGGGCCCATCGCGAGCACCGCGCGGGCCGCGCGGACGAGGTTCGGCTCGTCGGTGAGCTGCTTGATCTCGCCGTCGTTGACGATCACGCAGTCGACCATGCCGATCGTGCGGACGAGGGAGTCGCGCGCGATGTCGATCCAGAGGTCCATCGAGTCCAGGGCCGTGAAGCGCGCCCGGGCGCACTGCTCGCGCACCTCGCGCTGGAGGTCGGGCTGGATGTTGGCCAGGAAGAGGACATCGGCGGCCCGGGCGGCCTCGGAGAGCTTGGGCTGGAACGTCTCGAAGACGTTGAGCTCGGTGATCAGCGTGTGGCGGACGTTGACGTCGCGCTCGTAGCGGCCCGACCAGAAGAACGTCTTGCCCCCGGCGACGTGCTCGATGTCGTCCGTGTTGACCCCGCGGCCGTGCAGGACGGCGTACTCCTCCTCGCCGAAGTCGTCGCCGACCGGGCCGACGACCCGCGTGTCGTCGAAGAAGGAGGAGGCGAGCGAGAAGTGGACGGCCGAGCCGCCGAGCATCCGCGGGCGGCTGCCCATGGGGGTCTCGACGGCGTCGAAGGCGATGGAGCCGACGACGGTCACTGACATTGGAGAGGCCCTTCGGTCGGGAGCGGGGGCGAGGCCGTCAGGAGGATAAGGCGGTCAAGGGGAGCGCTCAGACGCGGACGCGGCCGGCCACGCGGTTGACCCGCGAGGCGTCGAAGCCCTCGACGGCCGCGAGCTCCGACGGCGAGCGGAAGGGGCCGTTGGCCTCGCGGTGGGCGACGATGCGGGCGGCGGCGCCGCGGCCGATGCCCGGGAGCATTGCCAGCTGGTCGGCCGAGGCGGTGTTGAGGTCGAGGAGGTCGTCCGGGCGCGCGACGGCCGCGGAGCGCTCCGGGGCCGGCT
>JALYMV010000469.1 GCA_030773575.1 Actinomycetota bacterium | reverse complement strand
AGCTGAGACTGCGCAGGTAGTAGGCGCCAGCGCCCCCCTCCCCCTGTCCGAGCTTGGGCCGATCGGCCACCTGGCTCTGGTCCCCGAGTTGGTCGAGCGCCACCGGGAGGTCGAGGAAGAAGAACGGCGTCGTCACGAAGAAGACGGCGGCGGCGGCCGCCCCGCCCACCGCCAGCCGGGCGATCACGCGCCGGTCGTCGCGCACCCGCAGCAGCGCGGCGGCCACCAGCGTCACGCCGGCCAGGCCGGCCGTGTACTTGAAGCCGACCGCCAGGCCGACCGCGGCGCCCGCGAGCAGGAAGTAGCGCAGGCGCCCGTCCTCGTGGGCGCGCACCGCCGCGTAGACCGCGACGGCGACCGGGAGCAGCGCACCCGTGTCGGTGACGGCGTAGCGGGAGTAGGTCACCGTGAGGAACGCGAAGGCGAGCACCGCCGCGGCGGCGACCCCCGCCGCCGGCTCCCACAGGCGGCGGCCGACCTCGAACACCGCGACGACCGCGAGCATGCAGAGCACCGTCGCGACGGCGCGCCCGGTCGCGTAGACCGCCGTCGGGTCGGAGGCGTACTGGGCGACGAGCCGGCCGACGTCGTCGAACGGCGGGCCTCCCCCGTGCCCCACCCGCAGGACGGCGTACAGCAGGTAGGTGAAGCCCGACGGGTTCTGGAAGTAGTGCGGGTTGAGGTCCCCGCCGAACATCCGCATCGCCCGGCTGGTGAAGTGCTGCGCCTCGTCGGCGTGGAAGACGTCCGGGAGCCCGTGGCGGAGGTGGTGCAGCCGCAGCAGCAGCCCGGCGGCGACGATGGCCGCGAGCGCCGCGTACGCTGGCCATGGGCGGGGCATGCGCATGCGCCGGGCTACCTTACGAGGCCGCCGCGCCGCGCTGGCGACCGGCCGCAACCTTCGGCGCGGACCCGGGTTTGCGTTCCCCGTGCCGTTCCGCATCCGAGCCGCCCTCACGGCCGCCGCGCTGCTCGCCCCCCTCGCCGCCGTCGCGCCGGCGGAGGGCGCGTTCCCGGGCCGCAACGGGACGATCGTCCACGAGGGGATCTCGACCCCGCGCGGCCTGGTGTACCTGCGCAGCTCGGGCGGCACGGTCCGCCGGGTGCGGCCCGGAGGACCCGTCGCCGATCCGGCGTTCTCGCCCCGCGGACGGTGGATCGCCTTCGGCCGCGGAGGGGACGTCTGGGCGATGTACGAGGACGGGTCGTCGGCGCGCGTGGTCGTCGGCGGCACGGAGGTCGACCGGGCCCCCGCGTGGTCTCCGCGCGGGGACTCGATGGCCTTCACGCGCGGGCCCGACGGCGATCGCGACATCTTCCGGGTCCGCGCCGACGGCGCCGCGGTCGAGCCGGTGACCTTCCGCACGGAGGACGACCACTCGCCGGCATGGTCCTCCGCCGGCCGGCTCGCGTTCGTGCGCGACCGGCGCAACGGCGACGGCGACCTGTGGGCGGTGACCCCCGGCGCCGGGCCCGCGGAGCGCCTCACGCGCGGCCGGGCCGACGACGACGCCCCGGCGTGGTCGCCCGACGGGCAGCTGCTCGCCTTCACCCGCCTCACGCGCGGGCGGCGGCAGATCCACCTCGCGCGCGCCGACGGCAGCGGCGTGCGCCGGCTCACCTCCCTCGAGCAGGGCGCCGCCTCGCCGGCGTGGTCGCCCGACGGGCGCAGCATCGTCTTCTCCGCCGGTCCGACCGGGCGGCGGCGGCTCTGGTTGATGCGCCGCAACGGGACCGGGCTGCGCCCCATCTCGCCGGCCTCCGCGGACGCGCGGGCGCCGGACTGGCAGCCGACGGGGCTCGACCCGGTCGTGGCGGCGGCCGGCGACGTCGCCTGCGACACGGGCGATCCGGCGTACGGGGGCGGCCTCGGGACCTTCGACCGCTGCCGCCAGCGCCAGACGTCGGACTCCATGCTCACGCAGGACCTCACCGCCGTGCTGGCGCTCGGCGACATCCAGTACCCCGACGGCGACCTCGCGCGGATCCTCGGCTCCTTCGACCCGACGTGGGGGCGGCTCAAGGGCCTGATGTGGCCCGTGCCGGGCAACCACGAGTACCGGGTGCCGGGGGCCGCGGGCTACTTCGACTACTTCAACGGCGTCGGGCGGCAGAGCGGGCGGGCGGGCACGCGGGGCGCCGCGTACTACAGCTTCGACGTCGGCGAGTGGCATCTCATCGCCCTCGACTCGCAGTGCTCGCACCCGCAGCGCAACCCGACGGCGGTGGAGTGCGCGGCCGGCTCGCCGCAGGAGCAGTGGCTGCGCGCCGACCTCGCGGCCCACCCGAACGCCTGCACGCTGGCGTTCTGGCACCACCCGCTCTACAGCTCGGGGATCGAGGGCCAGACCGAGCCGGTGCGGCCGCTCTGGCGCGCGCTGCACGAGGCGGGCGCCGACGTCGTGCTCAACGGCCACGACCACGCCTACGAGCGCTTCGCGCCGCAGGACCCCGAGGGCCTGCCCGACCCCGTGCGCGGGATCCGCCAGTTCATCTCGGGCGGCGGCGGCTACTCACACCAGCGCTCCTCCTCCCCCGAGCTCAACAGCGAGGCGCGCAACCCGCGCGACTTCGGGGTCCTCAGGCTCGTGCTGCGGCAAGGCGCCTACGACTGGGAGTTCGTGACCGACACCGGCGCGGTGGCCGACGCCGGCACCGCTCCCTGCCACTGAGGCTGCCCGGGGGCGCCCAGGCGCTCGTAGAGCGCGACGGTCTGCCGGGCGATCGCGTCCCACGAGTAGGGCCCCGCGGCGGCGCTGCGCGACCCCTCGCCGAGGCCGCGCAGGGCGGACGGGGACTCCACCAGGTGGCGCAGCGCCTCGTGGAGGGCGGCCGGGTCGCCGGGCGGCACGAGCTGGGCGGCCCCGACGGCGCCGGCGTCGTGGAAGCCCCCGACGGCCGTGGCCAGGATGGGCTTGCCGAAGGCCAGGGCCGTGAACAGGACCCCCGACGCCTCGATCGACCGGTACGGCAGCACGACGAGGTCGGCGCGGCGGAAGAACGCCGGGAGCTGGGCATCGGTGATGAACCGCGGGATGAACCGGGTGCGGGGCGGCGGGTCGGCCATCAGCGCCTGGGTGGGCATCTTGGGCAGCCCGGCGACCCAGAGCTCCGCGCCCGTGACGCCCCTCCAGGCCTCCAGCAGCACGTCGATCCCGTGGTAGGGGCGCCAGACCCCGAAGCAGAGGACCACGGGGCCCTCGACGGCGGCGAGCTCGGGGGGCAGCGGCTCCTCGACGGGCTGCTCGCTCAGGTAGTCGAAGGCGCCGTGCGGGATGAGCGCGACCTTCTCGGCCGGCAGGCCGACCTCCTCGACGAGGCGGCCGCGGCCGTGGGAGGTGTGGGTGACGACCGCGTCGACGCGGTCGTAGAGGCGCCGCCGGCCCCAGGTCTGCGCCGGCTTGGCGTTGCGGGGGAGGATCTCGTGGGCGGTGAGCACCGTCGGCCGGCCGGACGCGATCAGCCCGACGTCGATCGCGTCGACCGGGAGCCACTGGTAGTGCACGACGTCCGCGGCGGCCGCGGCGGCGCGGTGGCGGAGCATGTCGGGCACGTGCTGGGCGAGCTTGGCCGCCCGCCGCAGGCGCGGCGAGGCCGTGCGCGGGGTCCGGCGGTAGAAGGCCTCGCGGCGCGCGTACTCCTCCGGCTCGGGCACTGGCCCGTAGGCGAAGTGGCTCGTGACGAGCTCGACGTCGGCTCCCGCGCGGGCGAGCCCGGTGCAGAGCGCATGGTCGTAGGGCGGGGCGAAGGCCGACGGGTCGACCACGTGGACGCGCATCGCGCCGATGGTAACCCGCCGCCCCCGGCGCCTCAGGGCGTCAGCAGCGGGCGCGGCCCCACGCGTAGCAGTCGACCATCGCGTCGCCCGCCGAGCGCAGGCTGACCGCGTTGCCGCCGTCGGCGAGGACGTAGGGGCCGCGGCCGAGGTATCGCTCGAGCCGTTCGTCATCGTCGGAGGAGCCGCCCATCCACAGGGTCAGCCGCTCCCCCGGCTCCAGCCGCGTCCCGGCGCGGAGCGGAAGGCTGAAGATGAACCGCTCGGCCGAGCCGCCGAGGTGCAGCTTGACCAGGTAGCCGTCGAGGTCGACCGGCGCGCCGCTGACGTTGGTGATGCGGACGTTCTCGGGCGTCCTGGGCTCGACATCGACGCGCACGGCGCCGCGCAGCGGGTCCTCGCACCGGTCCAGGCACGGGTAGATGGCGCTGGCCCGGAGGTCGCCCTGGGGGTCGAACAGGTAGCCGCCGTCGCCGATGAAGCGGGCGCGGCTGGCGTTCTCGAAGACGGTGGACCGCTGGCACCAGTAGAAGCGCCGCGGCGTGTCGGGGCGGTTCGGGCCGCATCCGACGTAGAGGCGCACCGAGCCGCCCGCCGGGACGACGGCGTAGGGCGGGAACGCGAATCCGGGGACCCGCCCGGCGCCGAAGACCAGGTAGGAGTCGCGCATCCACCAGCCGGCGAGGGGCACGTCGGCCGGGCCGGCGTTGCGGATGTCGACCCACTCGCCGTTGAGGTCGGCGCCGTCGACCCCGTCGGCGTCCCAGTGCACCGACGCCCGCAGGTCCGCGCCCTCCGACGGCCCGGCGCCGCAGTAGGAAGGGTCGTAGAGGTTCCGCCGGGCGGCCGCCGCCTGCTCGGCGAGCTGGTGGTACTCGCGGTTCCACGCCCACTCGACGCCATTGGGCAGCCACAGCGCGTGGCCGTCGCGCATGAGGACCCGGCCGAGGTCCTCCCAGCGGCCGCCGACGCGCACGGCGACCGACCGGCGCAGCCGGTGGCCGGTCCGGCTCGCGCGGCTTTGGGCGGCCAGGCGCACCCTCCCCCCGGAACGCCGCACGTACCGGTCGACGACGCGCGTCGCCTCGCGGGCGTGGCACGCGCCCTGCCGGCGGCTCGGCGAGGAGCTGTAGCGGCTGAGCTCCATGGCGTTGATCCCGGTGAACCGGATGGTCCTGGAGGCGGGCGTGCCGTCGCCATCCACGTCGACGCGGATCGTGTCGCCGTCGGCCACGAAGGTCACCTTGCCCGTCCAGAAGTGGCAGGTCGGGCCGGAGGTGCCCGGGACGCAGGGGCCGCGCGAGGCGGCCTGGGCGGCGGGCGAGGACGTCAGCAGGAGGCCGGCGGCGGCCAGGAGCGTGGCGAGGAGCGTGCGGGGCATGTGGATGGATCGGCCGGCCGGCTCTCCCGCTTTACGTTCGAGGTCCGACGGCCGACGTCCGCCGGGGACGGCTAGGGTACTGCCGTCCGTCCCCGCTCCCCGGTGGTGAGTCCCGTGCGTCGCCGATGAAGATCCGCATGCTCATCGCGAACGCCTACGTCGGAGGCGGCACTGCCCGGACCGTGTCGAGCACCGCCTCGGCGCTCGCCGCCCGCGGCCACGACGTCGAGGTGGCCAGCGTGCTCCGCCGGCGGGAGGTGGCGAGCTTCCCGTTCGACCCGCGCGTCGAGGTCACCGACCTCGTCGACGAGTGGTCGCTCACGCACGGCCACGTCTCGCCGGGCCCAGTCCGCGCCGCGTGGCGCCGGGTGGCGGCCGGCCGGCGCTCGATCGTCGCCAACCACAACGACCGGCGGACGATGGAGTGGAGCCTCTACACCGACCTCGAAATGGTGCGGTGGCTGCGCTCGGTGCGCGACGGGGTGCTGGTGGGGACCCGCCCGGGGATCAACCTCGCGATCGCCCGGTTCGCACGGCCGGAGGTCGTCCGCGTCGCGCAGGACCACATGAACCTCCCGACCTACCGGCCGGGGCTCAAGGCGGACATCGAGCGCCGCTACCCCGGCCTCGACGCCGTGGTGACGCTGACGGAGCGCGATGCCGCGGACTACACGGCCCTCCTGCAGGGCCGCACGCGCGTGACCTCGATCCCCAACGGCGTGCCCGACCTCGGCGGGCACCGCTCGAGCCTCGAGCCCAAGGTGGTGATCACCGCCGGGCGGCTGGCGAAGCAGAAGGGCTATGACCGGCTCCTGCCCGTCTGGGCGAAGGTCGCCGCGCAGCGTCCCGACTGGCGGCTGGAGATCTACGGGGCGGGCGACCAGGAGAAGCGCCTCCGCCGTCAGCTCGAGGAGCTCGGACTCGAGGGCAGCGCGCACCTGATGGGCCGCACGTCGGAGCTCTTCGCGCGGATGGCGCAGGCGTCGCTGTTCGTCATGACCTCGCGCCGGGAGGGCCTGCCCATGGTCCTCCTCGAGGCCATGGGCGTGGGACTGCCGGTCATCAGCTACGACTGCCCCACCGGCCCGCGCGACGTGATCTCCGACGGCGTCGACGGCTACGTCGTGCCCGACGGCGACGAGGACGCCCTCGCGGGCCGCATGCTCGAGCTCATGGACGACCGCGAGGCGCGCGAGCGGCTCGCCGCCGCCGCCCGCGCCAAGGCGGCCGACTACGACGTGGCGGTGCTCGCCGAGCGCTGGGAGCGGCTCTTCGAGGAGCTCTCGGCGGCCAAGCGCGGCTGACCCGCGGCCGTCAGGACGCCTGCGGGGCCCCCCGGAAGC
>JALYMV010000468.1 GCA_030773575.1 Actinomycetota bacterium | reverse complement strand
GCGCTGACCGCCCACCACGCACGGTCGGCCGCGTCGGCGAGGATCTCCCCCGCGCCGCGCACGGAGTCCCCGATCGGCCCCTCCCGCAGGCGGCCGCCGGGGCGCGAGGCGCCCACGAGCGCGGCGGTCCCCGCGCTGAGCGCGAGGAAGAACGCGAAGACGATGCCCACCACGAGGAGCAGTCCGAAGCCGCGGACCATCGGCACGGGCGACAGCAGCAGGACGAGGAAGCCGACGACGGTGGCCAGCCCCGCGGTCGCGATGGTCGGGACGGCGAGGCGCGCCGCCCGCCGGGCGGCGAGCGGCGTGTCGGCGTCGTCCTCGGCCTCCTCCACGCGCGCCTGGTACTGGATCGCGTAGTCGACGCCGAGCCCGAGCAGGACCGGCAGCACCGCGATCGACGCCATGGTGAGCGGGGCGCCCACGAGCGACATGAGGCCGAACACGATCGCCACGGCGGCGAGCGCCACCGCCAGCGGCAGCAGCCGCGCACGGCTGCGGAAGACCACCGCCAGCACGGCGGCCATCACCAGCAGCGCCACGACGAGCAGCCCGACGATCGAGCGGACGAGCGCGTCGGTGAGGTCCTCGGCGAGGACGGGGGCGCCCGTGACCAGATAGCGGGGGCCGTCCTGCAGCGCGAACTCCTTCATCCGCACCGCCTCGCGGACGAGGCCGATGGCCTCCGCCCGCTGGGCCTCGGTGAGGTCGGGCTTGAGGCGCACCTGGATGATCGCCGAGCGGGAGTTCGGGAACAGATAGGCGAAGCGCGCCTTGGGGACCGTCGCGCCGCGCGAGGCGTCGAAGACCAGGGTGGAGACGAAGTCGGGGTCGTCGACGCGCGGGATCTTCGTGCCCAGGCCGTAGCGCACCGACAGCTCGAGCAGCTCGCGCAGGAAGGACTGCTGGGAGAGGTCGCGGGCCGCCTTGCCCAGCTGCTGCTGCTCGGCGCGCGACTTGCCCTGCTTTCGGGCGAGCGCCACCGCGGCGCGCTCGGCGCGCTCGGCGGCGGCCTGCTGCTGGCCGACGCGCACCTGCAGCTGCTGCTGGATCTCCCCGACCGCCGCGTTGATGAAGGTGCCGGGCCCGTAGACGACCTGGACCGGCTTGGTCTTCGCGAAGCGGTCGCACGGGGAGCCGGGGCCGCCGGGCGCCTTGAGGTCGGCCGGCTTGTTGCCGCCGATGCAGCCCTCCAAACCGATCAGCCGGCCCAGGTTCTCCGTCAGGACGATCCGGTCGAGGTCGCCCTGCACGAGCACGGCGATCGAGTGGTCGCCGAAGCGCTCGCGGTAGCGCTCCGTCGCCTGGAAGGTGTCCGTGCCGCGGCCGACGAGGGTGTCGGTCGCGGCGCTGGGCTCGAGCCGCAGGGCGAGGACGGTCCCGATCGCGGCCAGCAGCGCGACCGCGGCGAGCACGCGCCCCGGCCGGCGCGCCGCGCCCGCCACGATCCCTTCGAACGCGCGCTTCGCCGGCATGCCTAGGACGTGAAGCTACTTCCGATTTGTTGAGGGGGCGTTGAGCGCCCTGCCGCGGCCTGCCGCGTGGCTACTCCATGCCAAGCGGCCCGCGCGACGCGCCCGAGAGGAACTGGCGGACGAACATGTTGTCGGAGTTGAAGAGCTCCTCCGCCGGGCCGGACTCGACGATGCGGCCCTTCCAGAGCACGGAGATGTGCTCGGCGACGCGCTTGGCGGACATGATGTCGTGCGTGATGACGACGTAGGCGCCGCCGTTCTCCTCGTGGATCTCCTGGATGAGCTCGCACAGCAGCGCCGTGCGGACGGGGTCCAGGCCGGAATCGGGCTCGTCGAAGAGGACGATGTCGGGGTCGAGCACGAGGGCGCGGGCGAACCCGGCGCGCTTGCGCATCCCGCCCGAGAGCTCGTTGGGCATCTTGTCGTGGGCGCCCTCGAGGCCGACCTCGCGCAGGCGGCGCGAGACGACCTCGCCGATCTCCTCCTCGGACTTGTCCGTGTGCTGGCGCAGCGGGAAGCAGACGTTGTCGAAGAGGTTCATCGAGCCGAACAGCGCGCCGTCCTGGAAGAGGACGCCGAACTTCTTGCGCATCTCGAAGAGCTCCTTGTCGGGCATGCTCGGCACGGACTCGCCGTGGACGAGCACGTCGCCGTCGTCGGGGTACAGCAGGCCGACCATGTGCTTGATGCACACGGACTTGCCGGTGCCCGACGGCCCGAGGATCATCGAGATCTTGCCCTCTGGGATGCCCATGTTGAGGCCCCGGAGGATCTTGTTGCGGCCGAACGCCTTGTGGACCTCGACGAACTCGACGGCGTCCGGGACGCCGGTCGGGCGGTTGGTGCCCGTGTGCCAGCGGTACTCGTCATTGAGGTTCCCGCCGGGCGGGACCATGCCGCGGGCGTACTCCTCTCGGGCCCGTGCGCCGCGCAGCTTGGAGGACTCGTAGTCGTCCTCGGACCCCGGCTCGTGGACGACGGCGGCGCCGCCGCCGGCGGCGACGGGCTCCTGGACGCGGGTGTCCTGCTCGCGCTCGTCCTCGTCCTCGATCGGCGCGGGCTCGGCGTGCTCCTGGTGCTCCTCGTGCGCCTCGTGCTCGTCGCGGGCCGGCTCCTCGGGCGACTGGCCCTCGTCCTTGCCCTTGTCCTTGTCCTTGTCTTTGCCCTTGCCCTTGCCGAAGATGCCCATTGCCGGTTCCTAACCTCCGATGGGGGCACGCGGGTTGGCGCCCCAGAAGAGCTGGGTCCCGAGCATGCCGATCAGGTGCACGAGCACGATGTTGAGGACCATCGACTTCGCCGTCGCGGTGCCCACGCCGACCGGGCCTCCGC
Organism: Actinomycetota bacterium; assembly: GCA_030773575.1. Lineage (GTDB taxonomy): Bacteria > Actinomycetota > Thermoleophilia > Solirubrobacterales > Solirubrobacteraceae > JACCYI01. The sequence continues at coordinate 2,528 of JALYMV010000468.1, read as the reverse complement.
CTGCGTTGTAGCCGTAGTAGCACCCGACCAGCACGATCGCGGTGGCCATCGCCATGCCCTTGATCACGCTGTAGAGCAGGTCGGGCGGGTTCTGGAACATCCAGAAGATCAGGAAGAAGCCGCCTGACGAGACCTCGCCGATCTGCTGGACGACCGCGAGATAGCTCGCGAAGAAGCCGGCGCCGATACCGGCCAGGTACATGAACGGGAGCACCATCCACGCGGCGAGCAGCCGCGTCGCGCACAAAAACGTCATCGAGGAGATGCCCATGACCTCGAGCGCGTCGATCTCGTCGGAGATCCGCATGGAGCCGAGCTCGGCCACGATGCCGGTGCCGACCTTCGCCGCCATCATGTAGCCGAACGCGTAGGGGACCAGCTCGCGCAGGTCGCACCAGGCGGCGAACACGCCCGCGTAGGCGGGGGCGCCGACGGAGCGGTTGAAGTACGCGCCCTCGATCCCGCACTGCAGGCCGATGATGAAGATCAGGCCCCAGATGACGAGCGTCGAGGAGAGGATCAGCACGCCGGCCTGGCGCAGCGCCTCGCCGAAGAAGCGCAGGACGCGCAGGCCGTAGACCTCGCCGACGACGCGCGAGCAGAACTTGACGATCTCGCCGAAGGAGGCGATCCAGTCCTTGGGAACCGAAAGCCAGCCCATTACTTGATCACCGCGATCTCGGGGTGGGTGGCCAGCAGCGTTTGCGTGAAGACGTAGTTGAACGCGAAGACGCCCATGATCGCGATCACCACCGCCTGGTTGACCGCGCGGCCCACGCCCTCGGCGCCGCCGGAGGCCGTCATCCCCTTGTAGCAGCAGACGATGGCGATGATCGCGCCGAACATGGTCGTCTTGAGCACCGAGCCCCAGAGGTCGGTGACCGACGCGTTCGTGAAGAAGGTCGCCCAGAACGGGCCCAGCGGGGCGCCGTTGACCAGCGTGGCGACGATGCCGCCGAAGATGCCGAACAGCAGCGCGTAGATGTTGAACAGGCCCGTGACCAGCATGAGCGCAAGGAAGCGCGGCACGACGAGGTTCTTGACCGGGTCGACGCCGAGCACCTGCAGCGCGTCGAGCTCCTCGCGGATCTTTCTCGCGCCGAGGTCGGCGGTGATGGCGGTGCCGGCCACGCCGGCGAGCACGATCGCGGTCACGAACGGCGCGAACTCGCGGATGGACGCGAGGACGAAGAACCCGCCGAGGCGGTCCAGCGCCCCGAAGAGCACGAGGAAGTTGGCGGCCTGCAGGCCGGGGGCGCCGTAGCCGAACGCCACCGTGGAGACCACGAGCGGGAACCAGCAGAGCTTCAGGGCGAACAGGAACTGGCCCACGAACTCGCCGCCGTAGGGGTACGGCGGGCGCAGGGCCGACACGATGGTCTTGCTCGTCAGGATCATCATGTCGCCCACTTCCTCGAGCAGGCTCTTGGCCGGCAGGAAGGCTCGATCGGCGACGTTGCGGACCATGGCGGTGTTCTCTCTCTCCCCTGGACGGCTCGCTCGGAGCGAACCCGTCGTGCGGACGACTGGCCGTGAGAGTACGACACCGCTCCGCGTGCTGCCAACCGGCAACCGTCATGGCGCAACCGGCTCCACCCGGTTCGTCCCGATGGTATGTTCGCGCCGCTCATGGAGGGGAGACGCCCGATGAGGGTCCAGCTGGGCCTCGTTTGCGCCCTTGCCGCGGTCGTGGCCGCCGGCTGCGGCGGCGGCCCGAAGCGCCAGGACGCCGACGAGCCGCGCGGCTCGTTCAAGGTCAACGTCGTCGAGGCGTCGTTCCCGTCGAGCCAGCAGGTCGCCGAGCGCACGACGATGCGCATCCGCGTGCGCAACGCGGACTCGAAGACCGTCCCGAACGTCGCGCTCACGGTGAAGACGCGCCCCAAGATGCCCGGCGGCGCGGCCTCCTCCTTCGGCCAGTCCGTCGAGGACGCCCGGCTCGCCGACAACGAGCGGCCGGTGTGGATCGTCGACAAGGGCCCCGACGGCGGCGCGACCTCCTACACCAACACGTGGGCGTTGGGCCGCATGCGCCCGGGCCAGACGAAGGAGTTCTCCTTCCGCCTCACCGCAGTGGAGCCCGGCGCCTACACGATCGACTACGAGGTCGCCCCCGGCCTCGACGGCAAGGCGAGGCTCGCCTCGGGCTCCAAGGGCTCGGGCACCTTCCGCGTGCGCATCAGCGACGAGCCGGTCGACGCGCGCGTCGGCGCGGACGGCGAGGTCATCCGCGAGCCGTCGGCGGCCAGTACCGGCCCCGGCGGCGGCAGCGATCGCTAGTACCGGCCCCCGCAATTGCGCACGGTTCCGGCGGCCGTCGATCACCGACGACCCCCGGGCGACCGCGCGTACTTACGTGGACCGGCACTACTAGCGGCCTCGCGCCGCCCGGTCTTGCTCACTACCGCTCGAGCCCGCGCTCGAAGCGCCAGCGGCCGCCCTCGCGCCGCAGCGCGACCTCCTACACCAACACGTGGGCGTTGGGCCGCATGCGCCCGGGCCAGACGAAGGAGTTCTCCTTCCGCCTC
>JALYMV010000467.1 GCA_030773575.1 Actinomycetota bacterium | reverse complement strand
CGTTTGCCGCGCGACCCCCGCGGCGTCCCCATGACGGGCTGCGCGGGTGGGCTGTCGGGAGGACTGTGGGCCGCCCACGGCGCGCGGCTCGAGCCGGGCGCCGCCTGGGTGCTCGACGAGCTCGGCTTCAGCGCCCGCATGCGCGGCGCCCGCGCGGTGATCACCGGCGAGGGGCGCCTGGACGCGCAGACCCTCGAGGGCAAGGCGGTCGGCGAGATCGGCCAGCGCACCCGCCAGGGCGGCGTCCCGCTCCACGCGATCGTCGGCGAGGACGCACTCGACGCGTTCGGCAAGCGGATGATCGACCTCCAGCGCGTCCTCGAGGCGACCACCCTCGACGCGATCGAGGCGGCCGGCGCGCAGCTCGGCGGCGAGCTGCGCGACGGCGTCGCCTAACGCGCTCGGGCAGGATGAGCGCTCCCGCGGCGGTAACGCCCGGCCCTTCTCCGGGTATCCGACCGCGATGCCGCCGCGCCCGCAGCTCTCCATCCCGACGCCCGGCTCGCGTCGCGCGGTCGTGGTCGGCGCGGGCTCCTTCGGCACCGCCGTGGCGGTCCTCCTCGCCCGCGGCGGCTTCCGTACCACCCTGCAGACCCGCACGCCCGAGCAGTGCACGCGGCTGAGCGCCGACCGGGAGAACAAGGAGTACCTCGCGGAGGTCCCGCTGCCGCGCGAGCTGCGCATCGAGCACGTCTCGACGGGCCTCGCCCGGGCGGACTACGTCTTCCTGGGCGTGCCGAGCGGCGGCCTCGAGCCGGTGATCGGCGGGCTCGCCGCGGCCGGCCTTCCGCCCATGACGCCGGTGATCTCCCTGGCCAAGGGGCTCGTCGCGCCCGACGGCATCGCGCCCACCGTCCTGCTCTCGAATGCGCTCGGCCCCCAGCGCGTCGCCTGCGTCGGCGGCCCGGCCCACGCGCGCGAGATGGTGACGGAGGGCGCCGGCCTGGTCGCCGCGTCGATCGACGAGCGCCTGGCGATGACCATCGCCAACGTCTTCACGCGCGCGGGCGTCGTCTGCGAGCAGTCCAACGACCCGATCGGCGTCGAGCTGGCGGGCGCGGCGAAGAACGCCGCCGCGCTGGCGTCGGGCGCGACCGAGGCGCAGGGCATGAACGCCGCCGGCGCGGCCGCCGGCCACATCTTCCTCGAGGTCTGGCGCTACGCCGAGCGCCAGGGGGCGCGCCCGGAGTCGCTGATCGGGCTGGCCGGCACGGGCGACCTGGTCGGCACCGCGCTGGCGCCGCAGAGCCGCAACCGCCGGGCGGGAGAGCTGCTCGCCCAGGGCGTGCCCGCCGCGGAGATCCCGGGGCGGATCGGCCAGGCGGTCGAGTCGCTCGACCTCGTCCCGCTGCTCGCGCGCGGGCTCGAGCGGGCCGGCGTCGACGCCCCCGTCACCCGCGCGCTGCGCGACCTCATCGCCGGCGACCTGCCGCTCGACGCCTGGGTGGCGCAGGTCCGTGCCACCGTGCCGCCGCCCGCCCGCTTCCCGTCGCGCAGCCGCAGCTGGTTCAAGCGCGCGTGGGAGCGCTCGCGCGCGTCGTTCGCGCAGCCCGTCCCGTGAGCGGCGCGATCCTGTTCGACCTCGACGGCGTCCTGATCGACTCGCGCGCGGCGATCATGGGCTGCATCAACCACGCGCTCACCGAGCACGGCCTCCCGGCGCGCGCGCCCGCCGACCTGCACCGCTACATCGGTCCGCCGCTGCTCGAGTCCTTCGCCCAGCTCGCGGGCGCCGACCGGGCGCCCGGGTGCCTCGCCGCCTACCGGTAGCGCTACGCGACGGCCGGCCTCGAGGAGACCACGCTCGTCCCCGGCATCCTCGAGGTCGTGGCCCGGCTCGCGCGTGACCGGCGGCTCGGGATCGCGACGAGCAAGCCCTTGGCCTTCGCCCGCCCGCTCGTCGAGCGCCTCGGGCTGCCGAGCACTTCGACGTGGTCGTCGGGCCGGAGCTCGTCGCGGTCGAGGAGCGCAAGCCGGCCACCGTGCGGGCGCTGGCCGAGATCGGCGAGCCTACGGCACCGCTGGTCGGCGACCGCGAGCACGACGTCGAGGCCGCGCGGGAACGGGATCGAGTGCACCGCGTGCTCTGGGGATGGGCGACGAGGCGGAGCTGCGGGCGACGCGAGCCTGTAGGCGATGGCCGGTCTTTACCTCAGCGTGACCCGCACTTGATTCGTCCTTAGCCAGGACCCGCTTCCATGTGCGGCCTATGAATCCGCCTTCACGCCGTTCCAACCTCCTCTTCCTGATCCTCGGCGCGCTGTCGGTCGCCGTCGTCGCCGCCGTGCTCGCCGCCACCGGCGTCTTCGACTCGGGCGACACGGCCGCCGGCGGCGGCGCGGCCTCCGCGCAGTCCGCCCAGACCGCTCCGCCCGCCGCGGCCGGGGGCACGCCGACCTCCGTGGCCGACATCTACGAGCGGGTCGCGCCCGCCGTGGTCTTCGTCCAGGCGCGCCGCTCGCGGCCCGAGACGCCGGCGCTGCCGATCCCCGGCCCGCCCGGCCGCGACCGGGCGACCGCCACGGGCTCGGGCTTCGTGATCGACGACGACGGCGACATCGTCACCAACCAGCACGTCATCGACGGCTCGCGCGACGTCCGCGTCCGCTTCGGCGAGAAGGGCGACCCGATCCGCGCCCGCGTCGTCGGCGAGGACCCCTCGACCGACCTCGCGCTGCTCAAGATCGACCCCAAGGCGGTCAAGGGCGGGCTGAAGGTGCTCGAGCTCGCCGACTCGAGCCGGCTGCGCCCGGGGGAGGCGACGATCGCCATCGGCGCGCCGTTCGGCCTGGCGGGGAGCGTCACGACCGGCATCGTCTCGGCGCTCGAACGCCAGATCCAGTCGCCCAACGGCTTCCCGATCGCCGGCGTGGTGCAGACGGACGCCGCCATCAATCCCGGCAACTCCGGCGGCCCGCTGCTCGACGCCCAGGGCCGCGCGATCGGCGTGAACTCGCAGATCGCCACGAGCGGCGACAACCAGTCCTCCGGCGTCGGCTTCGCCGTCCCGATCAACGAGGTCAAGAAGGTCGCCCCGCTGCTCGAGCGCGACGGCAAGATCGACCGTCCCTACCTCGGCGTGAGCACGAGCGACGGCACGGCGGCGCGCCGCGGCGCCATCGTCCGCGCGGTGATCGCGCGCGGCCCGGCGGCCGAGGCCGGGCTGCGGCTGAACGACCGCATCGTGGCGGTGGCCGGCAAGCCGGTGACCGAGGCGGACGACGTGGCCGAGGCGATCGCCGACCGCAAGGTGGGCGAGCGCGTGGAGATCCGCTACGTGCGCGGCAGCCAGGAGCGGACGGCTACCGTGGAGCTGGGCAAGCGGCCGGCCGAGGCGCGGCAGCGGTGACCCCCTCCCCCGACCTGGCACCGAGACGAGAGGACGACGCGGCGATGACCATCGAGGAGGGCCGCCTTCACGCGGTGGCCGACGATCGGGCCCTGGCCGCCCGCCAGGCGCACGACGCCCTCGAGTCTGCGCTGTTCGAGATCAAGCGGGTCATCGTCGGCCAGGAGGCGATGCTCGAGCGCGTCCTCGTCGCGCTGCTGGCCGGCGGGCACGTCCTGCTCGAGGGCGTGCCCGGCCTCGCCAAGACGCTGACCATCAAGACGGTCGCCGACGTCCTCGGCGGCTCGTTCAAGCGCCTGCAGTTCACGCCCGACCTCGTCCCCTCCGACCTCGTGGGCACGCGGATCTTCCGCGGGGGCGGCGACGGCCGCGGCAGCTTCGACACCGAGCTCGGGCCCGTCTTCTGCAACTTCCTGCTCGCCGACGAGATCAACCGCGCGCCCGCGAAGGTGCAGTCGGCGCTGCTCGAGGTCATGCAGGAGGGCCAGGTCACGATCGGCCACGAGTCCCACCGGGTGCCGCGGCCCTTCCTGGTGATGGCGACCCAGAACCCGATCGAGTCGGAGGGGACCTACCCGCTGCCCGAGGCGCAGGTCGACCGCTTCATGTTCAAGCTCGTGGTCGACTATCCCGACGCCCGCGACGAGGTCTCCGTGGTCGAGCGCTCGCTGGCCGCGGACGGCGCCCGCGTCCGGGAAGTCCTCTCGCCGGCCGCGCTGAGCAGCTACCAGGCCGCCGCCGCCGACGTCTACGTCGACCGGCGCGTCATGGAGTACGCCGTGGCGCTGACCACCGCGACGCGCGAGAGCGGCGAGGAGGGCTGGGTCGAGTTCGGCGCCAGCCCGCGCGGCTCGATCAACCTCGTGCACTCCGCCCGCGCCCTCGCGCTCCTGCGCGGGCGCGACTACGCGCTCCCGGTCGACGTCCGCGACCTCGCCCGCGACGTGCTGCGCCACCGCATCGTCCTCACCTACGAGGCGCTGGCGGCCGGCGTGGACGCCGACCGCGTGCTCGACGCGGTCCTCGACCGCGTCGGGATGCCGGTGGTCGAGCTGGGCGCGGAGCGCGGCGCGCGGTGAAGGG
>JALYMV010000466.1 GCA_030773575.1 Actinomycetota bacterium | reverse complement strand
GCGTGCGCTCGAGCAGATCGCCGAGACCGAGCCGCTCGGCGGCCGCGCCCGCCGCGGCGCGGCGCTCCTGGGCCCGCACGCCGCGCGCGGCCATGCCGAAGGCGATGTTGTCGGCGACCGTCAGGTGGGGGAACAGCGCGAAGGACTGAAAGACCATGGCGACGTCGCGCTGCGCCGGCGGGACGGGCGGCACGTCGCCGCCGGCCACCACCCGGTCGCCGATGCGGATCTCCCCCGCGTCGAGCGGGTCGAGGCCGGCGATCACCCGCAGCAGCGTGGTCTTGCCCGAGCCCGACGGCCCGACGACCGCCAGCAGCTCCCCGTCGTCGACGTCGAGGTCGACGCGGTCGACCGCCGGCCGCTCGCCGTGGCGCCGGATGATCCCCCGCAGGCTCAGAGGCGCCAGCGCCGGCCCCCGGCTTCTAGAACAGCCCGGCGGTCTCGGCGCGGATCCGCGCGATCGCCGCCTCGACGCTCAGCTCGTCGTAGTAGGCGCGCTTGAACGCCAGCGACGCGGCGTCCTCGATCCGCGGCCACTCGCGGTTGTTGGGCAGCCGCCGCAGCTCCGGGATCGCGTCGAGGAAGACCTGGCTCGAGCGCGGCCTGGCGCCTGGATCGAGGAAGTCGGGCGACTCCGCGACTGCGCGCAGAGACGGCACGATCCGCCCGCCGCGGGCGAGCAGCCGCTGGCCCTCGGGGCCGCCGGCGAACTCGGCGAACCGCCACGCCTCCGCCGCGCCGTCGCCCTTGGCCAGGCAGAACGCGTCGGAGTGCAGGACGGAGACGCTGCGCTCGGCGCGCGGGAACGCGGCGACGTCCCAGTCGAAGCCCTCGATCGTGCGGAACCCCGGCACCTCGCGGCGCGAGGAGAAGAACATCCCCAGCTGCCCGGCGATGAAGCGCTCGTCGAGCCCCTGGGCCTCGATGGCGGCCTCGCTCGGGGCCAGCTCCTCGCGGTAGACGTCGAGGAAGCGCCCGATGCCCTTCCGCGCCTGCGGCGTGTCGAACGTGTAGCCCTTCGGGTCGGAGTCGTCGTCGGTGAGCTCGCCGCCCGCCGACCAGATGAACGGCGACAGGCGGATGATCCCCGGATCGAGACCGACCGCCTGGGTCGTCTTCTCCGGGTCCGTGCGGCGCAGGGCGTCGCGCAGCTGGCGCGCCGTGCGCATGAAGTCCTCGTAGGTCCAGCCCGGGGCGGGATCCTCCAGCCCGGCCCGCTCGAACAGGTCGCGGTTGTAGTAGACGACGAGGCTCGACGCGTTCTGCGGCAGGCACTTGAGCTCACCGCCCTTCGTGAACGCCTCGAGCGGCGAGCGGAAGTAGTCCTCGGCCTTCAGGGTCTTCGAGCGCTCGAGCCGCGGGCCGGCGGGATCGAGCACGCCGCGGGCCTCGTACGAGCCGAAGTTGCGGTAGTTGAGCAGGAAGACGTCGGGCGGCCGCCGCGCCGCGAAGGAGGTGGTGAGCTTGGCCAGGTGGGAGTCGCGGTCGGGGATCGCGACGAGATCGACGGTGATGCCGGTGCGGCGCTTGAAGGCGGCGGCGACCTCCCGGTAGACCTCGGCCTCCTCGGCGTCGCCCCAGAACTGGAAGGAGACCCGGCGGTCGCCGTCCTCGGACGACCCGTCGCCGGCGCCGGTCCCGCCGCCGCAGGCGGTGGCGCCCAGCGCGAGCGCCAGCGCCGCGAGCAGCCCTCCGATCGTCCTCATCGCCCGAGCCACCCTGCTCCCCGCGTCGTGGAAAGAAACGAGCGCTGCGCGACCGCGAACGCCGCGACGGCGGGAACCGTCGCGACCAGCGCCCCGGCCATCAGCACTCCGAAGTCCGTGGGCTTGAGCTCGGCCAGCGCCCGGAGACCGAGAGGAAGGGTATAGCGCTCGGAATCGAACAGGTACAGGAGGGGGTCGATGAAGTTGCCCCAGTGGACGACGAAGGCCAGCGCCGCGACGGCGAACGCGGTCGGCCGGGTGAGGGGAACGCCGACCTTCCGCCACACGCCCGCCGCGCCGAGCCCTTCGAGCCGCGCCGCGTCGTAGAGGTCCGGCGGCACGCGGCGGAAGCTCCAGTAGAACAGGAGCACGAAGAGCGGCGAGGTGCCCATCAGCGCCGGGGCGATCAGCGGGACGTAGGTGTCGGTCAGCCGGGCCTCCGCGAACAGCACGAACCGCGGCACCCACAGCGCCGCGGGCGGCACGACGAGCAGGATGAGCGACGCGGCGATCAGGGCCCGGCGGGCGCGCGGCGGGAGCAGCAGGAGCCCGAAGCCGGCGGCCGACGCGCAGACCACGGTGAGCGGCACCGCGATCGTCACCACGATCAGCGAGTTGCCGAGCTGGCGCCACAGCGGGACAAGGTCGAAGGCGGCGGAGAACGCGCGCAGCGACGGGTCGCCCGGCAGCAGCTCGAACCCGGTGGGGGCGATCGTGCCCGGTCCCCGCAGCGCGCCGAGGAGCAGGAACGCGAGCGGGAGCGCGAAGCCCAGCGGCGCTAGGAGCTCGGCGACGCGGCGGGTCGCGGGCATCGCCGCAGCCTAGGTGCCGGTGCTCTCCGGGCTACCCGAGCTCGAGGACGAGCTGCGGCCGCTGGCCGGCGATGGCCTCCTTCGAGGAGTAGTCCGCGCCGTCGGACGACGGGGACGTCACCCGGATGGCGTAGCTCCCGTCCCCGGTCACGAGCGCGCTGACGTCGACCTGGTACCACTGGCCGACCTCAACCGCTCCGAGCGTCGCGAACGGAGTGGCTTCGGCGGCGGGGGCGGTGTTCCAGGTGACGCCGGCCTCGGTCCAGCCGGTTCCCGTGCGGCGGAACTCGCCGCCCGCTCGTGAGGCGTTGACGTTGTAGAGGCGGAGGCGGGCGGCGGTGATCTGACGGTCGCCGACGCCCGACACGTCGAAGCGCATGAGGAAGTCCTCCTTGAGATCGGCGTCCGCCTCCAGGTAGTCCCGGCTCCCGTAGTTGGTGTCCGGCGACGCGAGGCGGACCGTCGCGTCCGCCGCCGCCGGGAAGACGAGGGTCGGCACGACACGGACGGTGACGGGGTCGGACTTCGCGGAGCGGTTGCCCGCGGCGTCGATGGCCGCCACGCGGTACTCGTAGGTGTTGCCGCGGACCACGTCGGCGTCGCGGGCGCTCGCACGGGTCGTGGTCATGACCTCCTGCCCGTCTCGAAACACCGCGTACCCGGCGACCCCGTCGTCATCGGTGCTCGCCGTCCAGGAGAGGGCGACGGTGCCGTCCTCGGCGCGCCCTTCGAGGCTGGTGGGTACCGACGGCGGCGTCGAGTCCGGGACGCTGCCATCGCAGGTGTCGCTGCCCTTGTCGCCGAAGGTCCAGCTCGAGTGCGCCGGCTCGTAGCTCCAGTCGTAACCGGTCGGGCTGAGCTTGAGGAAGAGCGCGCCGTAGCTCGTGCTGTCGCGGACGCCGCTGTTGCGAGCGATGTCGAGGGGCAGGTAGTGGCTTCGGCCGCCGGTGCCCACCGTGAACTGCCGGATGCCGCGGAGGCGGTTGGGCTCGCCCGTCGGCGTCTGCCGGCCGAACCGCTCGTAGTAGTGCTCGTGCCCGTTGAGGATGACGTCGGCGCCGGCGTCGTAGAGGATCTGCCAGAACGGGCGCATCTCCTCGACCCGGTACTTGCCGGATGAGAAAAGGGTGTGGTGGAAGTAGGCCATCGTGCAGCGGTTCGGGTTCGCGGCCAGGTCCGCCTTGAGCCACTGCTCCTGCGGCGACCCGGGGCCGCATCCGCCCACGGCGTCGCAGTTGGAGTTCAGCGCGACGATGTGCCAGCCGCCGATGTCGTAGGAGTACCACCCCTTCCCGCGCTCGCCGGCGAGGCCGGTCGATCCGCCGGTCCCGTTGAAGTAGTCGAAGTAGCCCTGGGCCCCCGGCACGTAGTACTCGTGGTTGCCGGGGACCGGCCGGGTCCGCTCCTTCACCCGGCCCCAGCTCGGGTGGTAGGAGCCCTCGAAGGCGCTGAGCTCGGCGTTGTCGTACTGGAGATCGCCCACGGCGAGGACGGCAGCCGGGTCCCGGTTGAGCAGCAGGTCCGAGGTCGCCATCTGCTGGCAGTAGTCGACGCCCGCAGGCTGGTCGTAGTCGGGGTACTTGGGATCGCACGCGATGTCCGCGGACGCCGCGATCTCGACCGGGCTCGGCGTCGGCTCGGGCGTCGGCTCGGGCGTCGGCTCGGGCGTCGGCTCGGGCGTCGGCTCGGGCGTCGGCTCGGGCGTCGGCTCGGGCGTCGGCTCAGGCGTCGGCTCAGGCGTCGGCTCAGGCGTCGGCTCAGGCGTAGGGGTCGGCGCCGGAGTCGGAGTCGGAGTCGGCTCAGGCGTCGGCTCAGGCGTAGGGGTCGGCGCCGGAGTCGGAGTCGGCGCCGGCTCAGGCGTGGGC
>JALYMV010000465.1 GCA_030773575.1 Actinomycetota bacterium | reverse complement strand
CCTCGACCACGTCCCGGATCGCCTCCGCGGTCGAGACCGCGGGCAGGACGCTCGCGCCCGGCAGCTCGCGGCGCAGGAACGCCGCGCACTGGGCGGTGGCCTGGGGGTGGGAGAGCACCGCCGTGATCGCGCGCAGGTCGACGGGCCCCGGCCCGATCAGGCAGTGGTGGACCGGGTGGACCACCTCGCCGGCGATCTCGACGTTCCGCGCCTCGCCCGCCAGCGCGTCGAGCGTCGTGTTGACGGATCCCTCCAGCGAGTTCTCGATCGGGACGAGCGAGCGCTCGACCGTCCCCTCCTGCACCGCGAGCACCGCCGCGTGCACGGACGCCAGCGGCACGAGCTCCCAGCCGTCGGCGCCGGGCAGGCCGAGCAGCGCCTCGTGGCTGAACGTCCCGGGCGGCCCCAGGTAGCCCGCCCGCATCAGGTCAGGGTGCGGGAGGCCGCCTCGTCGGCGATCGCCAGCCGGACGGCCTCCGCCTCCTCCGGCGAGAGCTGCTGCTCGCCCTCGCCCGCCGCGATCTGCTTGCAGTAGAGGCGCGCGGTGTCGCGGTGGGCGATGCACGAGAGCACGACGCCGTCGCGGTGCGCGTCGAGCAGCGCGATGGTCGCCGACTGGTGGCCGGAGAGCTCCCCGTAGGCGTCGTAGCGGACGAGCGACCGGTAGGCGATCGCGCCGGCCAGCCGCTCCTCGGCGGCCTGCATCCGCTCGTCCATGTGGGCGCCGATCTCCTCGACGCGGTCGTGGAGCGCGGCGAAGGCCTGCTGCAGGGAGGCGGCGTGGGTGACGAGGTCGTCCTTGCCCGACGCGCCGAGGACGACCTGCTGCGCGGCTCGCAGCCGCCGCACGCGCGCCTGCGCGACGAGCGCCAGGACGAGCGCGACGAGGGCGAAGGCGGCGGCACCCGCGGCGAGCAGGCCGGCGGGCTCGGTGAGCTCAGTCATACCGGCCGGGAGCCTAGCCAGTGAACTGGGCCGGATACTCCTGCTCGTTGTTCTCCGTCATCTCCTCGCCGGGGACGGGGCGGACGCGGACGCGGACCGTCACCGGCTGGCCGGCGGCCGGCGCCCGCGGGAGGCGGACGGAGGCGGTCGCCGAGGCGCCCCGGGCGATCGTGTCCACGGTGTCGGAGCCCGCGATCGCCTGGCCGCCGCCGGCGGGCGTGATGCGGACGTCGACGCGCACGTCCTGCTCGTCGCTCTCGCCCTGGTTGGTGAAGCGGATGTCGAAGGTGGGTGGGCCGCCGGCCGGGATCCGGTTCGCCGCGCCGGGCTCGAGCGTGAGCTCGCCGACCGAGACGCTCTCGAGGCCCGTGCCGTGGCGGCCGGGGGAGGGCTCGCGGTCCGTCTGGTCCTCGTCGCCCCCGCCCCCTGCGCCGCCGAGGCGCTGGCCGACCGTGTCGGGGCTCAGCCAGACGAGGCTCGGGAGGAAGCGCGAGCGCGAGATCTCCTGGCCGCCGATCTCCGCGTCGTCGAACGCCTGGTCGATCAGCGGCGCCACGCGGGCGCGGTAGACGACGTCGGAGGCCAGGAAGGACTGCATCTGGCCGGCGATCTCCGTGATCGCCTCGTCGGCCGCGTCGCCCTCGTCGCCGAGCGCAGGCCGGATCCGCTGGGCGATGAAGTCGAGCGCGTCGCGCCGGAGCTCGAGCGCGATCAGCAGGGAGCGCTGGGCGGGGACCATCTCGTCCGGGACGTCGAGGTCCTCGGCCTGCTGGAGATGGTTCTCCGCCTCGACGCGGAGGCTCGAGATGGCGGTCTGCAGGTCGGTGGGGGAGCCGTCGGCGCCCTCGCCGAAGGAGCGGAAGAACGGGGCGGCCACCTCGGTCTCCGACGCGCGGGCGATTGCCGAGGCCTCGCGGTTGTAGTCCTTGAGGCTGTCCTCCCGCGCGTTGGAGCGGCAGGAGTTGACCACGAGCGCGAGCAGGACCAGGAGCAGCAGCGCGCCGCCGACGGCGACGCCGCGGCGGACCAGCAGGGTCTGGTGGTCGGATGAGGGGCCGCGCGGAGGCCCTGTCCGCCGTGGGCGGGAGGACGCCCTGCGGCGCGTGTCGACGTCCTCGTCGAAGAAGGACATGGCTTCGGGAGCTCGCTCCTGGTCGGATCGAGAGTGGCAAGAGTATGACCGGCCGCCCGGGCGGACCGCCGCCTGCCGTGTTCTGCGGCGGTTTCCATATCCCTGCCGCGGCTCACCCCCACGGGCAGGGTCGGAGGCCCGTGCGGTGAAATGGATAGCCGGATGCACGCGACCGACGAGCTGCCGACCGTCGACGCCGGCCTCGTCCTCGGCCGCTATCGGCTCGGCCGCCGCCTCGGCGCCGGCGGGTTCGGCACGGTCTTCGAGGCGGTCGACGAGCGCCTGGAGCGGCTCGTCGCCGTCAAGGTCATCCCGTCGGACACCGAGGCGCCCGCGCGCGCGGCGCGCGAGTCGCTCGCCGCCGCCCGGCTCGACCACCCGGGGATCGTCGCCGTCTTCGACGCGGGACAGGAGCCCGGCGCCCGCTACCTCGTCTCCGAGCTCGTGCACGGCCGCACGCTCGCGCAGCTCGAGGCCGAGGACGAGCTGTCGGACCGCGACGTCGTGCGGGTCGGCCTCGCCCTCACCGACGCCCTCGCCCACGCCCACGAGCGCGGGGTGGTCCACCGCGACGTCAAGCCGCAGAACGTCATGGTCCCCGACCGGCGGGCGTGGGGCGGGGACCGGCGCGGCGCGGCCAAGCTGACCGACTTCGGCGTCGCCCACCTGGTCGACGACGACGCGCTGACGCGCACCGGCGACGTGGTCGGGACCCTCGCCTACATGGCCCCGGAGCAGGCGGCGGGCCGGCGGGTCGATGCGCGCACCGACCTCTACGCGCTCGGGCTGGTGCTCTACGAGGCGCTGGCGGGCGCGAACCCCGTTCGCGGCGCCAACCCGGCGGCCACCGCACGGAAGGTCGGCACGGCGCTGCCGCCGCTCGCCCGCGCGCGACGAGACCTCCCGCCGGAGCTGTGCGCGGCGATCGACCG
>JALYMV010000464.1 GCA_030773575.1 Actinomycetota bacterium | reverse complement strand
CCCGAAGTCCCGGCGGCGCCGAGGCGGCCGCCGGGACGCCGCGAAGCCCCCTACGCGCGGCGCCGAGCGCGCGGCGGACGTACGGGGGGGAGTAGTGGATCCGCGACTGGATCGCGTTGACCGCGATCAGCGCGATGCCCGTCACCACGTTGAGGTTGCCGAGCAGTCCGAGTGAGCGCTGGATGCGCGCCGCCCGCGGCGGGGTCTCGGGCGCCGGCCGCGTGCCCGTCTCGATCGGGCGCGACCTTGCCGCGCTCCGCCTTGTCCGAGATCCCGGCGACCGCGGGGTTGAGCGCGAACTTGCCGAACAGTCAGCCGCCCAGCCAGGCGGCGAGGCCCACGTCGTGCAGCACGCGGGTGGTGTTCTGGAGTGAGTCGTCGACCATGCCTTCCGCTACCCACCGGACGGAGGGGGCGGCGCCAGCTTGGCCGGCGCGTCAGCCGCCCAGCTTGAGCAGGACGACCGTGTTCGCGACGAAGACGATCGCGAAGGCGATGGTCCAGCGGTCCAGGTTGCGCTCCATCAGCGAGCCGCCGACGTTGCCGCCGCCGCCACCGACGCCGAAGGCGCCGGACATGCCGGCGTCCTTGCCCGAGTGCAGGAGCACCAGGAAGATCAGGACGACGGCGATGAAGACCTGCGCGACGGAGAGGACCGTGTACATGACGGCGCGGAGGATAGAACACCGACGCCGCCGCGGGCACCCGCCTGGGAGGCGTATCAGGGTGCGCGCGACGGCGTCGGGTACCTCCGGTGGGGTACGCGGAAGCTAGGAGTCCATTCCGTTCACCACACCCATGCGAACGCCGGCCCCGCGCGGCGGTTGGCGAGTTACCCGCCGAGTTCGTCGAGTTGCCGCAGGATCTCGATCGCCTCTGCCCGCAGGGCCCGGTCCTGCACCCGCCAGTCGGCCTCGGAGAGCTTGCCCGTCCGGTAGTCGAGCTCGGCATCGCGGATCTCGCGGTACTTGGCCTCGCGGGCGGCGGCCAGCTCGGCGTGCTGGGCGGACTCCTCGATCTCGCGCCGGCGATCGGCGCCCGCCCGCAGCGGCCCGCTGACCACCAGCGCCACCACGGCGACCAGCACCAGCACGAGGAGGAGCTCCACCGGCGCGCCGCGGCGCCTAGGCGCGGCCGAGCTCGCGCGCCACGCGGGCGGCGTACGTGGCGCGGACGCGGCTGCGCGCCCCGCCGGGCGGCGGCCAGATGGCGATCAGGCCGCCGAGGAAGGTGAGGATCGCGCCGATCCAGATCCACGTCACCATCGGCGAGACGATCAGGCGGAAGGTGGCCGGCGGCGGGTCCTGCGCGTAGGAGGCGGTCAGCCCACGCAGCGCCTGGCCGAGGAAGGCGGACGCCGCCTCCTGCGACAGCGAGCCGCCCTCGGCCGCCTTGGCGAAGACGCGGTCGCCCTCCTCGACGCGCGGCAGCAGCTCGCGGACGTCGGGCGACACGACGGTCCAGACGTCCTGGCGCCAGCCCGCGTCGAGCGCGACCTCGCTGGTCGCCTCGCCCTCGAAGAAGCGCGAGACCGCGCCGAGCTCCGGGGCGCTCGACGGGAAGAACGAGCGGCGGCTGACCATCTCGCCGACGGGCTCACCGGCGCGCGAGAGCCGCATGACCGCGCCGAGGTCGATCCGCTCGAGCCGTCCGTTGGGCGCGGGCACCACCGCGCTCGTCGGCCTGACGTAGGTGACGTCGTAGTCGCCGACCCGCGCGCTCTGCCCCGGGTTGAGCTCCACGTCGCGGGCCTGCTGGAAGGCGGAGGAGGCGGCGATCCCCACGAACAGCAGCGCGATCCCGAGGTGCACGACGTAGCCGCCGTAGCGGCGCCGGTTGCGCTGCACGAGCGACACGACCGCCGCGGGGAGGGAGTCCTCCGACATCGCACGGCGGGCGCGCACGCCCCGCCACAGCTCCTGCCAGACCGTCCCGGCCACGAACGCCCCGAGGAAGAACATGAGCAGCGCGGCGGGGCGGCGGGCGGCGTCGGTCCCCGCCAGCAGCGCGGCCAGCACGGCGACCGCGAAGAGCGCCGGCCCGAGCATCGTCCGCCGCAGGTTGGCGAGCGTCGCCCGCCGCCAGGCGATCACCGGCCCGACCCCTGACAGCAGCACCAGCACGAGCGCCAGCGGCGTGATGTAGCGGTTGAACCACGGCGGCCCGACGGAGGACTTCACGCCCGTCACCGCCTCGGAGATGAGCGGGAAGAACGTCCCCCAGAAGACGACGAAGACGAGCCCGACGAGCACCAGGTTGTTGAGCAGGAAGGCCGACTCGCGCGAGAACAGCGAGTCGAGCCGGTGCTCGGAGCGCAAGTCGCGCGCCCGCGAGACCACGAGCGCCACCGAACCGGCGATCAGCACGCCGATGAGGACGAGGAACGGCACGCCGAGGGTCGAGGCGCCGAAGGCGTGGATCGAGTCGAGGATCCCTGAGCGCACCAGGAAGGTGCCGAGGATGGCCAGGACCCCCGTCGCCAGCACGAGCGAGACGTTCCAGACCTTCAGCATCCCGCGCTTCTCCTGGATCATCACCGAGTGCAGGAACGCGGTGCCGGTCAACCACGGCATCAGCGACGCGTTCTCGACCGGATCCCAGGCCCAGTAGCCGCCCCAGCCGAGCTCCGTGTAGGACCAGCGGGCGCCGAGCACGATCCCCACGCCGAGGAACAGCCACGCCGCGAGCGTGAACGGGCGCGTCGAGCGGATCCACTCCGCGCCGAGCCGCCGGGTCACGAGCGCCCCGACCGCGAACGCGAACGGGATGGTGAACAGCGTGTAGCCCGAGTAGAGCATCGGGGGGTGGATCATCATGCTCGGGTGGCGCAGCAGCGGGTTCAGCCCGGCGCCCTCCGGCGGCACGGGGCTCGCCTGCGCGAACGGCGTCTCGAGGAAGACGAGCAGCGAGACGAAGAACGCGCCGAAGCCGAGCAGCACCGAGGCGGCGTACGGCGCGACCTCGCGCAGCCGCCGGCGGGTGAGGAAGAGGATCAGCGAGGACCACACCGCCAGCAGCACCGCCCACAGCAGCAGCGATCCCTCCTGCGAGGACCACATCGCGGTGGCGCGGTAGAAGGTCGGCGTCGTGGTCGAGGAGTGCCCCGCCACGAGGGCGAAGGAGAAGTCCGAGCGAAGGAAGGCGGCCTCGAGCAGCCCGAAGGCGAGGACGAGGGTGCCGGCAAAGGCGTAGACGGCCCGGCGGCCAGAGGCCACCCACTCGCGCCGGCCGGCGCGAGCCCCGTACAGCGACGCGCCGATCCCGTAGAGCGCGATCGGAAGGGCCAGGATCAAACAGGCGCGGCCGAGCGTCAGCAAGACGCTACGTGCGCTCGTCTTCGGAGAACTTCGAGGGGCACTTCGTGAGGAGCGAGTCGCGCTCGCCCACGAATGTGTCGCCCTGCTTGCGCACGTCGACGATGACCTCGCGGCCCTCGCGGAAGGGGTCGGGAACGGCGCCCGTGTAGATGACGGGGACGGAGGCGCCGCCGTCGCGGTCCCGCACGCGGAAGAGCATGGTCGAGCCGCGTTTCTCGACCGACCCGGTCTCGACCTTCCCCGTCAGCTCGTAGGTCTGGCCCGGCTTGGCGCTCGCCATGAGCTGGGAGGGGGTGCTGGCCTCGGTGGAGGCGGCGAAGCTCGTGTAGATCAGGGCGCCCGCCAGCAGCACCGCGCAGGTCAGCGCGACGGAGAAGCGGATGGCGCGCTTGCGGGCCGGATCCATCGTGCCCCCCAGTATGACGCGCCGCCTGGCTCGTCGGTGTGATGCGGTCACACGCTTGACGCGCCGGGTCGGAGCGTGGCGCCGCGGCGTGCTGCTCCCCTTCTGCGCTCCGCGGAGCCCGCGCGCAGGTCGCGGGCCGGGCAGGCGAGCACCCACACGAGCAGCGCGTTGACGATGACCACATGCTGCAGCGACCCGTACGCGCCGAACGCGGCGGTCAGGACGGGCGCGACGGGCTCCAGGCCGGCGGCACGCCGCGGACCTCGATCACGAGCCCGACGGCGGCCACGGTCGAGAGCACCCAGAGGGTCGCGTAGCGGGACGCGCCCGATCGCCCGCCGGCGCGGTGTAAGGGTTCTCCCCCGCCGTGAGCAGGCGGGCGAAGTAGACGTAGATGCGCAGGTCGCTCGAGCGCGGCCATCCCAGCATCGACGTCCGGCGCCCTGATCGGTACGGCTTCAGACCTTCGTGTGAATGCCGAGTAAAGGAATGCAGGCACCACCGCGAAACCTTTGGGAAGCCCCGACGTTAGGTAAGGCAGATGCACCTCACGTACTCCATGACGAATCTCCGCCGGGACCGCGCCGCGCGCCGGCACGATCGCGTCCGGCCCGTCGTGTCGGCCGCCCAGGCCCGCGCCCGCCGCTCCGGTGGCCCGCAGGACCGGGCGCTGTACCGCTGCGGCTGCGGCTTCGCGTTCAAGGCGGAGGTCTCGACCTCCGTCGGCTGCCCGCACTGCGGCACCGCGCAGGCCTGGTAGACCTCCCGCGGTGGCAACCGCGGACCTGACCGTCATCTCCCTCGGCCACGCCGAGGTCAGCGTCGCCTAGTGCTCCGTTTCGGAAGTTCTGACCGGAAACTGCATGGGTCAGGCGGCGATCTGTCGGCGACGTTCGAGGTCGAGCAGGCGCTGGTCTCGGTGTGGGCCGTTGCGGTAGTTGACGTGGCGGGCG
>JALYMV010000463.1 GCA_030773575.1 Actinomycetota bacterium | reverse complement strand
GCCACGCGCTAGGCAGCGTGCCGGCGGGCACGTGGCCCGGGTACTCCGGGAACTGCGCGCGCGCCAGGCGGCCGGCCGGCCGCGGGTCGATCGCGGGCACGAGGTCCCCGAAGGTGAGCGCGAGGCGCAGGCTCGCGGCGATCTGCAGGTCGGCCGCGTTGGGCTGCTGGCCGCCGAGCACGCCGGCGTCGATCCAGCGGTCGACCCGGTCGAGGTGGCGGGGGAGGTTGATCAGGTCGGCCCGCACGTTGGGATCGGACGCGCCGTTGAGCCGGGCGCTCAGCGCGGCGACGGGCGCGCTCGCCAGCGCGGCGATCCGCGGCGGGATCGGCAGCTGCGCGCCGGCGGTGTAGGAGTCCATCGCCCCGGGCGCGCGGCGCAGCAGCGCCCAGCTCAGGCGGCGCACGAACGACTGCAGCACCTCGTCGCCCCACTCCTCGGCGCGCTCGACCTGCACGCGCAGGTGGGCGTCGCGCGGGTACAGCTCCGGCTCGGCGACGAGCTCGTCGAGACGGCGCACGATGCGCCGTGAGCCGATGAGCCGCTCGCCGCCGAGCTCGAGCCCCGGGACGGTCGCGGCGCCGAAGCGCCGGCGCTGCGCGAGCTTGTGGAGCCCAGGCACGAGGTCGACCCGCCGGTACCCGATCCCCTTGAGCTCGAGCGCCCGCTCGACGGTGGCGCACGGATGCGACGCGGGGACGACGTAGAGCGTCGCGTCCATGGCGAGCGAGCATACTTCTCGCCCCCATGCTCCTGGTCGTCGACGCCGGCAACACGCAGACCCACATCGGGACCTTCGACGGCGACGAGCTCCAGCAGCACTGGCGCTTCGCGACCGTTCGCGAGTCCACGGCGGACGAGCTGGGCGCCGCCCTGCGCAACCTGCTGTTGCTGCGCGGGCTCTCCTTCGACGACATCGGCGCCTCGATCGTCTCCTCGACGGTGCCCCAGCTGCAGCCGGAGTGGAAGGCGATGGCCTCGCGCTACCTCGGCCACGAGATGCGCGTCGTCGGCCCCGGCGTCCGGACTCAGATGCCCATCCGCTATGAGAACCCACGCGAGATCGGGCCGGACCGCCTGGTCAACGCGATCGCCGGCTATGAGCAGGTCGAGGGCGCTTGCGTCGTCGTGGACTTCGGGACGGCGGTCACCTTCGACGTCGTCTCCGCCGACGGCGAGTACCTCGGCGGGATCATCTTCCCGGGCGTCGAGATCTCCCTCGAGGCGCTCACCGAGCGGGCGGCGGCGCTGCCCAAGATCGACCTCGGCGAGCCGCGGGGCCTGGTCGGCAAGACGACGATCGACGCCATCCGCTCAGGGGTCGTCCACGGCTACGCCGCCATGGTCGACGGGATGGTCGCGCGGCTGCGCGAGGAGCTCGGGGAGGAGACCGAGGTGATCGCGACGGGCGGCCTGGCGGGGACGATCGTCCCGTTCTGCGAGTCGATCGACGAGGTCGACGACATGCTGACCCTCACCGGGCTGCGCCTGATCTGGGAGCGCAACCGGGACGAGCGCGCTTGAGGCGCGCGCTCGCCTCCTGGCGGCCGGCTGGGCCCGGCTGCCGGCGGCGTGGGTGATGGGCAACCCGCGGTTCGCGGCACCCGACGAGGCGGCCCACTACCTCCGCGCCCTCGGGGTCGCGCAGGGCGACTGGTCCGGCGCGCCGGCCGGGCTGCCGCCGGCGTGGGCGCTCTGCGCGCTGGCCGGCGCGCTGCTGACCGCGAACGCCGCGCGCGTCACAATCAGGGCGTGACCCGCTCGCTCACCGACCCGTGGACCCTCGGCGGCGTGACCATCCCCAACCGGGTCGTCCTCGCGCCGCTCGCCGGGATCGGCAACTGGTTCGTGCGCCTGCAGGCCAAGCGCTTCGGGGCGGGGCTCGCGGTCTCCGAGATGGTCTCGAGCTTCGCGATCCACTACGGCAACGAGCGGACGCTGACCGAGCTGCTGCGCGTCGTTCCCGAGGAGAAGGAGGCGGGGCCCGTCGCCATCCAGCTCTTCGGCCAGGACCCCGAGGTCATGCGCTCCGCCGCCGCGGTGGCCGCCGGGGCGGGGGCCGACCTCATCGACCTCAACATGGGCTGCCCGGTCCCCAAGGTGATGAAGACGGGCGCGGGGGCGGCGCTGCTCGCCGACCCCGACACCGCGGTCGCCGTCGCCCGGGCGGCGCGCGAGGGCTCCGGCCTGCCCGTGACGGTCAAGCTGCGCGCCTCCCGGCGCCCGGGTCAGCGCGAGGGCGTCGACGTCGCCCGCCGGCTCGTCGAGGACGCCGGCGTGGCCGGGCTGACCTTCCACCCGCGCTCGGCCGCGGTCCGCCACTCCGGCACGCCGGACTACGACCTTGCCGCCGAGCTCGTGGCGGCGCTGCCCGTCCCGGTGATCGTCTCGGGCGGGCTGCACGACGCCGAGCACGTCCGCTGGGTGTTCGAGTACACGGGCGCCGCCGCGGTGATGCTCGCCCGCGGCGCGCTCGGCAACCCGTGGATGTTCGAGCGCCTCCTCGGCGCGCGGGAATCAGAGCCCGCCCGGGACGAGATCATCGCCGAGTGGACGTGGGTGCTCGAGCGCGCCGGCGAGCATCTCGGCCCGGACCGGGCGGCCCGCTACCTGCGCAAGTTCCACCCCTGGTACGTCGAGCGCATCGGCGCCCCGCGCGCCACCCAGGACGCCCTCCAGCGGGCCGGGACGCTCGACGAGCAGCGCCGCGTCATCGATGCGCTGAGGACCCTGCAAGCGGCCTAGGGACCCCTGCTACCCTGAGCGACCGCTCCCGCCCCTGTGCGGGATTTTTTGGTCCGCCCCACGCTTCAGAAGGACGCGTCACCCCATGCAGAAGGACGTCATCCTCACCCCGGAAGGCCTCGAGAAGCTCAAGCAGGAGATCGAGTACCTCTCGACCGAGAAGCGTCGCGAGGTCGCCGAGCGCATCAAGGAGGCGCGCGAGTTCGGGGACATCTCGGAGAACTCCGAGTACGACGACGCCAAGAACGAGCAGGCGATGCTCGAGTCGCGCATCGCGACGCTCGAGGACAAGCTGCGCTCGGCCTCGGTGATCGACCAGTCCGAGCTCAGCTCCGACGTCGTGCGCGTCGGCTCCGTGGTCACGGTGACCGACGAGGCCAAGAAGGGCAAGACGCTCACCTACTCGATCGTCGGCTCGACCGAGGCCGACCCGAGCTCCAACCGTCTGTCGAACGAGTCGCCGGTCGGCAAGGCGCTGCTCGGCCACAAGCGCAACGAGACAGTGTCGGTGGCGCTGCCCAACGGCAGCGTCCGAAAGCTCAAGATCACCAAGATCGAAGTCGGCTAGGCAGGCGCCGCGGCGCATGGCCATGGCCGGCGACGAAGGGGCGCCCGACCTCCTCGCCGCGCGCCGGCGCAAACTCGACGCGCTGCGCGCTCAAGGGATCGACCCGTTCCCGCACGCCTATCCCGGCGTCGAACCGATCGAGGCGGTCAAGGCCCCGCACGCCGACCTGCCGGCGGGCGAGGACTCCGAGGCCCGCGCCCGCGTCGCCGGGCGCCTGGCCGCCCGGCGCCGCCAGGGCAAGGCCGCGTTCCTCGACCTCGTCGACCGCTCGGGCCGCATCCAGCTGCACGCGCAGCTCGACGTGCTGGGGGAGGAGCGCTTCGCCCGGCTCGTGTCGCTCGACCTGGGCGACCTGATCGGCGTCGACGGCCTCGTGTTCCGCTCGCGCCGCGGCGAGCTCTCGATCCGCGTCGAGGACTACGCGGTGCTGGCGAAGTCGCTCGCCCCGCCGCCCGAGAAGCACCACGGCCTGCAGGACGTCGAGACGCGCTTCCGCCGCCGGGAGCTCGACCTGATGGCCAACGAGGAGAGCCGCGAGTTGTTCATCGCCCGCGCCCGCGCGATCTCCGCGGTCCGCGCCTACCTCGACGGCCAGGGCTTCGTGGAGGTCGAGACGCCGATCCTCCAGCCGATCTACGGCGGCGCCGCGGCGCGCCCGTTCACGACGCACTTCAACGCGCTCGAGCGGACGATGTACCTGCGGATCGCGACCGAGCTCTACCTCAAGCGCTGCATCGTCGGCGGCCTCGAGCGCGTCTACGAGATCGGCAAGGACTTCCGCAACGAGGGGCTCTCCTTCAAGCACAACCCCGAGTTCACCGTGCTCGAGTTCTACGAGGCCTACGCCGACTACGACGACGTCGCCGCGCGGACCGAGGAGCTCGTCGCTGCGGTGGCCGGGTGCGCCGGCTACGAGGGCGAGATCGACTTCTCGCGCCCGTGGCGCCGGGAGACCCTCGCGGGCGCGATCGGCTCGCGCGCCGGCGTCGACATCCTCGCTCACCGGGATCGCGACGCCCTCGCCGCCGCGATGGCGGAGCGCGGGATCGAGGTGCCGCCCGACGACAACTGGGCCCAGCTCGTGGACTTCCTGCTCACGAAGTTCGTCGAGCCCGAGATCGTCCAGCCGACGTTCCTGCTCGACTATCCCATCGAGCTCTCGCCGCTCGCCAAGGCGCACCGCTCGCAGCCCGGGCTGACGGAGCGCTGGGAGGCCTTCGCGGGCGGCATGGAGTTCGCCAACGCCTTCTCCGAGCTCAACGATCCCGACGAGCAGCGCCGGCGCTTCGAGGAGCAGCGTGCGGCGGCGGCCGCGGGCGACGAGGAGGCCCAGCCCTACGACGAGGCGTTCGTCGCCGCGCTCGAGCAGGGGATGCCGCCGACGGGCGGCGTCGGCATCGGGATCGACCGCCTCATCATGCTGCTGACGGGCCGGCGCTCGATCCGCGAGGTCGTGCTCTTCCCGGCGATGCGCGCCGAGTGAACGGGCAGCGCTCGCGCCCAGCGCAGGAGCGCCGCGCTCCCGGTCGAAATCCGCCTATATGGTGCGGCTCATGGACCGTCTTTCGGAGCGCGGGCGCCTCGCCGTCCTGCTCGCACGGCAGGAGGCCGGCAACGCGGAGGCGCCGGCCGTCGGCGCGCTGCACCTCGTCGCGGGGCTGATCCGCGAGGACGAGGGCATGGCGGCCGAGCTGCTCACGCACCACGGGGTGCGCCTGGAGGACGTCCGCGAGCTGGCGGGCGCGGGCGCCGGCGAGCGCTTCGTCCCGGCGTCCGTGGAGGGCGAGATCCCGCTGTCGCCGACCGTCGAGCGGGCGCTCGAGCGCGCCGCGGAGGAGTCGCGCTGGCTCGGCCTCGAGCACGCGTCGACGGAGCACGTCCTGCTCGGCCTGCTGCACGAGGGCAGCGGCGCGGCCATCCGCCTCCTGCTCGACGCCGGGCTCTCGGAGGCGGCGCTGCACGAGCAGGTCGTGCGCCGGGCGCGCCGGCGCCGCTGAGGGGCCGCGGACCAGAAAGGAGGCGTCCCTCCCGTTGGTAGACTGACCCATGCTTCGCAGACGACCCCGTGACTTCATCCGCAGCGGCCGCCGTGCCGAATACGTGGGTGGGGGCGCGGGTACTTCGTCCTCCCTCCACGCAAAGCGCAACGGACCAATCCCCGACGACCGTCCGGACCACCCCATAAGACAGAGCGCTAGGGCCTGACTTAGCAGGAAGGATTCTCCTCCCACCATGTTCGAGCGATTCACAGAGCGAGCCCGCCAGGTGGTCGTCCTGGCCCAGGAGGAGGCGCGCACGCTCAAGCACAACTACATCGGCACGGAGCACATCCTGCTCGGCCTCCTCCGCGAGGAGGAGGGGCTGGCCGCCCGTGTCCTCGAGTCCCTCGACATCACCGTCGAGCGGGTGCGCGCGCAGGTCGTGCGCATCGTCGGCTCCGGTGAGGAGGTGACCTCGGGCCAGATCCCGTTCACGCCGCGCGCCAAGAAGGTGCTCGAGCTCGCGCTGCGCGAGGCGCTGTCGCTGGGCCACAACTACATCGGCACGGAGCACATCCTGCTCGGCCTCGTGCGCGAGAACGAGGGCGTCGCCGCGCGCATCCTGCTCGACTTCGACGCCGACTCCGAGAAGATCCGCAACGAGGTCATCCGCATGCTCTCCGGCCCGGGCGGCCGCCGCCAGGGCGGGTCGGGCCAGGCGGGCGCCGGCGGTGGCGGCGGCGCCGCCACGCAGGGGGAGGGCAAGAAGTCCTCCAAGCTGCTCGACCAATTCGGCCGCAACCTCACCAAGCTCGCCGCCGACGGCAAGCTCGACCCCGTCGTCGGCCGCGAGACCGAGATCGAGCGGATCATGCAGATCCTCTCGCGGCGCACGAAGAACAACCCGGTGCTCGTCGGCGAGCCCGGCGTCGGCAAGACCGCGGTGGTCGAGGGCCTCGCCCAGCGGATCACGAACGCCGACGTCCCCGAGCTGCTCAAGGGCAAGCAGATCTACACGCTGGACCTCGCGGCCCTCGTCGCCGGCTCGAAGTACCGCGGCGAGTTCGAGGAGCGCCTCAAGAAGGTGATGAAGGAGATCACCCAGCGCGGCGACATCATCCTGTTCATCGACGAGCTCCACAACCTCGTCGGGGCGGGCGCCGCCGAGGGCGCGATCGACGCGGCCTCCATCCTCAAGCCGGCCCTCGCGCGCGGCGAGCTGCAGACCGTCGGCGCCACGACGCTCGACGAGTACCGCAAGTACCTCGAGCGCGACTCCGCGCTCGAGCGGCGCTTCCAGAAGATCGTCGTCGACCAGCCGTCGATCGAGGAGTGCGTGCAGATTCTCAAGGGCCTGCGCGACCGCTACGAGCAGCACCACAAGATCCAGATCACCGACGAGGCGCTCGAGGCGTCCGCCGAGCTCGCCGACCGCTACATCTCCGACCGCTTCCTGCCCGACAAGGCGATCGACCTCATCGACGAGGCGTCGTCGCGCATGCGCATCAAGTCGATGTCCTCCCCGCCCGTCTACCGCGAGCTCGAGGACGAGATCGAGACCACGCGGCGCGACAAGGAGGCCGCGATCGAGGCGCAGGAGTTCGAGAAGGCCGCCAACCTGCGCGACAAGGAGCGGCGCCTGACGAACAAGAAGCGCGAGCTCGAGGACGCGTGGGAGTCCGGCGAGGGCGGCGACCGCCCGGCGATCGGGGAGGAGGAGATCGCCGACATCGTCTCCATGTGGACGGGCATCCCGGTCTTCAAGCTCACCGAGGCCGAGACCCAGAAGCTCATGCGCATGGAGGAGGAGCTCCACAAGCGCGTCATCGGCCAGTCGC
>JALYMV010000462.1 GCA_030773575.1 Actinomycetota bacterium | reverse complement strand
GCCCGTGGCTCGGCGCGGGCACCGGCGGCCTGTCGGGCCCCGCGGTGCGCGCGATCGCCCTGGCCCAGGTCGCGGAGGTCCGCGCGCGCGTCGGGCTGCCGATCGTCGGCATGGGCGGCGTGCAGAGGGGTCGCCACGCCCTCGACCTGCTGCAGGCGGGGGCCGACGTGGTCGCCGTGGGCACCGAATCCTTCCGCGATCCGCTGGCCGGAGCGCGCGTCGCGGCCGAGCTGGCGGCCCTGCGCGGGGAAATCCCCGCTAACCCGGGGGTCCTGGCCGCGCCATAGCACATAACCCGCTCAAAAGTCCTGCAAACCGGCTCAAAAGACTCAAGCGGGCTGGATGCGGGTCGACCTCAAGTTGAGGTGCAGGCGAATTGGCCCTTTTCGGTTGAAGGACCCGTCCGGCTATGTAGACTCGCCGCCCATGCCGCCAGCCACCAAGTCGCCGACCAAGCCCCTCGTGGCGGCGCCTGAGCGTTCCCTCGTCCAGCGCATGGATGCACTCCAGCGCGCCAACGAGATACGGACGCGGCGCGCGCAGCTCAAGCGTGATCTCAAGGGCGGCAGGGCGAGCATCCACGATCTCCTGCTCGAGCCGCCCGAGTTCGTCGAGACCGCCAAGGTCTTCGACATGCTCCTCGCGGTCCCGAAGTACGGGCGCGTGAAGGTCAACAAGGTCCTCGTCTCCTGCCGCATCTCGCCGAGCAAGACGATCGGCGGCCTGTCGCAGCGCCAGCGCACGGAGCTCGTCTCCATGCTGCGCCGCTAGTCCGCGCCTCCGCAGCCCGCGGGTGTCTCGCGTCTTCGTCATCACCGGCCCGTCCGGCGTCGGCAAGGGGACGTTGATCCGCACGTTGCTCGAGCGCATCCCGGAGCTCGAGCTCTCCGTCTCGGCGACCACGCGCCGGCCCCGCCCGGGCGAGCGCGACGGGGTCGACTACCACTTCATCTCCGACGAGGACTTCGACCGCCGGGTCGAGGGAGGGGACTTCGTCGAGCACGCGAGCTACTCCGGCCGCCGGTACGGGACACTGCGCTCCGAACTCGAGCGCCGCACGTCGGCCGGCATCCCGGTGGTGCTCGAGATCGAGGTGCAGGGCGCGCGCCAGGTGGCGGACGCGATGCCCGAGGCGCTGCGCATCTTCATCGCGCCGCCGTCGGAGGAGGCGCTGCGCACCCGGCTCGTCGGCCGCGGGACCGACGACCCCGACCAGGTCGCCGCCCGGCTGGCCACCGCCCGGCGCGAGCTCGAGGCCCAGGGCGAGTTCGGCCACGTGGTGGTCAACGACCGCCTCGACGACGCGGTCGACGAGCTCGAGCGGATCGTGCGCACGGCTACACTCTCCGCATGATCTCCCCCCGCGTCGATCGCCTGCTCGAGAACGTCGATTCCCCGTACGCGAGCGTGATCGTGGCCGCCAAGCGCGCGCGCCAGATCAACTCCTACTACCACAACCTCGGGGAGGGGACGTTCGAGGAGTTCCCGCCGCCGATGATCGACACGGGCTCCAAGAACTACCTGACCATCGCGCTCGAGGAGACCGCGGCGGGCAAGGTCGACTACCGCTACCGCAGCCAGAGCTAGGCGCTCAAGGCCCGGGGGCACCAGGATGGGCCGCATCCTGCTCGGGGTGACGGGGGGGATCGCCGGCTACAAGGCGGTCGAGGTCGTGCGCCTCGCCGTCAAGGCGGGCCATGCGGTCCGCGTGATCCAGACGGAGGCGGCGACGCGCTTCGTCGGCACCGCCACCTTCGCCGCCATCACCGGCGCGCCGGTGCTCGTCCACGAGTGGGAGCGCGATCCCGCCCGCGGGGCGTTCCCCGACCAGGCGCCGCGGAACCACGACCCGCTCTCGCACCTCGAGCTCGTCGCGGGCGCCGACGTCTTCCTGATCGCGCCGGCGTCGGCGAACACCATCGCCAAGCTCGCCGGCGGGCACGCCGACAACCTGCTGACCGCCGCGGCGCTCGCCTCGCCGCGGCCGCCGATCGTGGCGCCGGCCATGAACCACGCGATGTTCGACCATCCGGCGACCCGGGCCAACCTCGCGACCCTGCGCGCCCGCGGGGTCGAGGTGCTCGATCCCGGGGAGGGCGCGCTCGGCTCGCTGGGGGAGTGGGGCGTCGGCCGCCTGCCCGAGCCGCCGGAGCTGCTCGCCGCCTGCGAGCGGCGGATGGCCGTTGCCGGCGGCGACCTCGACGGCCTCCGCGTCCTCGTGACCGCGGGCGGCACGCGCGAGCCGATCGACGCCGTGCGCTTCGTGGGCAACCGCTCCTCGGGGCGGATGGGCTTCGCGCTCGCCGAGCAGGCCGCCCGGCGCGGCGCCGCCGTCACCGTCGTCGCCGCCAACGTCGCGCTGCCGCGCCACCCCGACGTCGAGTTCGTCGACGTCGCGACGGCGGCCGAGCTCGGCGCCGCCTGCGCGGAGCGCTTCGCCGCCGCAGACGTCCTGCTGATGGCCGCCGCCGTCGCCGACTACCGCCCGGCCGCCGTCCACGACGGCAAGCTCAAGAAGGACGCCGCGGGCGAGACCCTGACCCTCGAGCTCGAGCGCACCCAGGACGTCCTCGCTGCGCTCGCGGCGGCCCGCCGCCCCGACCAGACGCTCGTCGGCTTCGCCGCCGAGCACGGGGCCGGCGCGCTCGACCACGGCCGCGCCAAGCTCGAGCGCAAGGGGCTCGACGCGGTGGTCGTCAACGACGTCGGGGAGCCGGGGATCGGCTTCGACGCGCCGGAGAACGAAGTCACCGTCCTCACCCGCGCGGAGGAGATCCCCGTCCCACGCGCCGACAAGTCGGTCGTGGCCGGTGTCATCCTCGACGCCGTCTTGAGGTTGCGTTCAGGAACCGCTCTCAGGGTGGCCGGCTGATGGAGCCGCTCGAGCCCCCCGCGGAGGCGATCCGCCAGGACCAGGTGGACGCCGCGGCAGCCGTCGCGCGCCGCGTGCAGGCCAACATCCGCCGCGCGGTGAAGGTCCGCGACGAGGTCCTCGACCACGTCCTCGTCGCCTTCCTGGCCGAGGGGCACATCCTCGTCGAGGACTATCCCGGCGTCGGCAAGACGGCGCTGGCCCGCGCGCTCTCGCGCTCCATCGACTGCCAGTTCGCGCGCGTGCAGTGCACCGCCGACCTGCTGCCGGCCGACGTGGTGGGCACGAACGTCTACAACCAGCGCGAGTCGCGCTTCGAGTTCCGCCCGGGGCCGATCTTCGCCAACATCGTCGTGGTCGACGAGGTCAACCGCGCGTCGCCCAAGACCCAGTCAGGCCTGCTCGAGTGCATGCAGGAGCGCCACGTCACCGTCGACGTGCACTCCCATGAGCTCGCGCGCCCGTTCCTGGTCTTCGCGACCCAGAACCCGGTCGAGTACGAGGGCACCTATCCGCTGCCCGAGGCGCAGGTCGACCGCTTCATGGTCCGCCTTTCGCTGGGTTACCCCGACGCGGAGGACGAGGCCGGGATGCTCGCCGGCCACGAGGCGGGTGACCGCGTGCTCGACCTCGAGGCGGTCGCCGACGTCGCCGAGATCCTCGCCGCCCAGGAGGCGGCCCACCGCGTGCACGCCTCACGCGCGCTGCGCGACTACGTGGTCGCGCTGCTGCGCGAGACCCGCGCCGACCCGCGGGTGGAGCTGGGCGCCTCGCCCCGCGCGGGCCTGATGCTGCTGCGCGCCGCCAAGGCGCGCGCGGTGCTCGAGGGCCGCGACCACGCCCTGCCCGACGACGTCCAGGCGCTCGCCCAGGCCGTCCTCGCGCACCGCCTGATGATGGTGCCGGAGTCCGCTGGCATCGACCGGTCCGAGATCGTCGCCGACACCGTCGCGGCGGTCCCGGCCCTGTAGGGGCGGTCCGTGCGATCGGCCGCGGGCTGCGCCGGCCTCGGGATCCTGCTGCTGCTGGTGGCGGGGACCTTCGACGCCGAGCCGCTCTACGTCACCGGCTCGGCGCTGCTGCTCCTCGGGGCGGGCGCCGCGGCGTGGATCGGCGCCGGCGCGTCGGGCGCGACGATCTCCCGCGAGCTGGGCGCGCGCTCCGTGGTCGAAGACGAGCCGCTGACCGTGCGCGTCGAGGCGCGCGCCGGCCGGCTCCCGCTCCCGCCC
>JALYMV010000461.1 GCA_030773575.1 Actinomycetota bacterium | reverse complement strand
GGCTCGGGCGCCGACGGCTCGGGCTCGGGCAGCGGGCCGGCCGCCGTGCCGAGCAGCCGCGAGAGCTCGGCCTTGAGCGCGGCGTTGCGCGCCGCGACGCGGTAGCCGTCGCCGAGGCGGAGCTTGCGCGGGCCCGTGCGGGTGTGCATCTCGAGGACCACCTCGCACTCTCCCGGATAGTCCTCGAACAGGCGGCGGAGGTCGTCGACCACCGTGGCGGGCAGGCTCGCCGCGTCGAGGCGGAGGTTGAGCGAGCGCGGGATCGCCGCCGCCTTCTCGGCCGCCATGGCCTTGGCCTTCGCGACCTCGGCCTCCGTCGGCTTGAAGGGCGAGACCTCGTTGACGATCACGCAGACCTTGCCGGCCTCCTTGTGGTCGACGCGGCCCTTGATGAGGACGATCTCGTCGAGCGCCATGGCCGCCTCGTTGCCGGCCAGCGCCTTCTCGAACACCACGACCTCGACGGAGCCCTCGAGATCGTCGACCGTCGCGAACATCATCTGCGAGCCGGTCCGGGTGCGGATCTTCTTGCACTCGGTGACCATGCCGCCGATCCTGATCCACTCGCCGTCGCGCCGGTCCATGACCTCCGCGCAGGTGCAGTCGGCCTTGACCCGGAGCGCCTCGCGGACGTCCTTGAGCGGGTGCTCGGTGATGAAGAGGCCGATCGACTCCTTCTCGATCGCCAGCAGCTCGGAGCGCTCGAACTCCTCCGCCGGGACGGGCGGGTGCGAGGGGCGGTCGAACGGGCTCGGAGCGCCGCCGTCGTCGCCGAAGCCGCCGAGGTCGAAGATCGAGCCCTGGCCGATCTGGGCGTCGAGCTGCGCCTTCTGGCCGGCGCCCTGCGCGGGCTCGAGCACCTCGAGCATCCCCTTGCGGCTCGCACCGGTCGAGCCGAACGCCCCGCACTTGATGAGCGCCTCGATCGACTTGCGGTTGACCGTGCGGCAGTCCACGCGCTCGCAGAAGTCCCACAGGCTGGTGAACGGGCCGCCCTCCTCGCGGGCGGCCTTGATCGCCTCGACCGCCGCGTAGCCGACGCCCTTGACAGCGTCGAGGCCGAAGCGGATGTTGCCGTCGACGACGACGAACTCGTGGTCGGACTCGTTGACGTCGGGCGGGAGGATCTCGATCCCCATCGCCTCCGCCTGGTTGACGAAGAAGGGCACCTTGTCCTTCGTGTTCATCACGGAGGAGATCAGCGCCGCCATGTACTCGGCGGGGTGATTCGCCTTCAGCCACGCCGTCCGGTAGGAGATCAGCGCGTAGCAGGCGGCGTGCGAGCGGTTGAACGAGTAGTCGGCGGACTTGACGTTGGTCGCCCACAGCGACTCGACGACGTCGGGGCTCGTGCCCGACGCCCGGCAGCCTTCGCGGAACTCCGGCTCGAGCTCGGCCATCGCCGCGCGGTTCTTCTTGCCGATCGCCTTGCGGAGGTCGTCGGCCCGCGGGCCGGAGAAGCCGGCGAGCGACTTGGCGATCTGCATCGACTGCTCCTGGTAGAGGATCACCCCCTTGGTCGCCTCGGTGATCGGGCGCAGCCGCTCGTCGATGTAGACCACCGACTCGGGGTTGCGCTTGCCGCGGGCGTAGGCGGGGATCTGGTCCATCGCGCCGGGGCGGTAGAGGGCGACGAGCGCGACGAGATCCTCGAACTCCGTCGGGCAGACCTTGCGCAGGGCATCGCGCATCCCCTCCGACTCGAACTGGAACACCCCGATCGAGTCGCCCCGCGCCATCATCTCGTAGGTCTTCTCGTCGTCGAGCGGCAGCGTCGTCATGTCGATCCGCTCGCCGCTCGAGCGCTCGATGATGTCCAGCGCGTCCTCGATGACGTCGAGGTTTCGCAGCCCGAGGAAGTCCATCTTGAGAAGCCCGATGTCCTCCACCGGCTTCATCGAGAACTGGGTGACGGTGCGGAAGACCTTCTGGCCGTCCTCGTCGACGCCGGCGTCGGCCAGCTGCAACGGGACGATGTCGGTCAGCGGGCGGTCGGCGATCACCACAGCGGCCGCGTGGATCGACGCGTTGCGCACGATGCCCTCGAGGCCGCGCGCGACGTCGACGATCTGCTTCGCCGTCGGGTCGCGCTCGTACTCCGCGGCGAGGTCGGCGCCCGGCGCCAGGCACTCCTCGAAGCTCGGCGAGCGGCCCATGACCGGGTCGGGGATCAGCTTGGCCAGCTTGTCGCCGATCTGGTAGTCGTGGCCGAGCACCCGCGCGGCGTCGCGGGTCGCGGCGCGCGGGAACATGGTGCCGAAGGTGATGATCTGCGCGACGGACTCCGCGCCGTACTTCTCGGTCACGTAGCGGATCACGCGGTCGCGGCCGCGGACGGAGAAGTCGATGTCGATGTCGGGCATCGACACGCGCTCGGCATTGAGGAAGCGCTCGAAGAGCAGGTCGTAGCGCAACGGGTCCACGTCGGTGATCGCCAGGCAATAGGCGACGATCGAGCCGGCCGCCGAGCCGCGGCCCGGGCCGACGGCGATCCCGTTGTCCTTGGCGTAGGCGACGAAGTCCCAGACGATCAGGAAGTAGGCGTTGAAGCCCATCCTGCCGATGACGCCGAGCTCCATGTCCGCGCGCTCGCGCGCCGCGGCGGGAATCGGGTCGCCGTAGCGCAGTCGCAGCCCCTGCTCGACGAGCTCGCGCAGGTAGGCCTCCTCGTCGGAGCCGTCCGGGCACGGGTAGCTCGGGATGAGCTGCTTGCCGAGCTCGATCTCGGTGTCGCAGCGCTCGGCGATCTCGAGCGTCGTGGCGACCGCCTCCGGCCACTCGGGGAACGCCGCCACCATCTCGTCGGTCGACTTGAGGAAGAACTCGTTCGTGTCGAACGACATCTTCGGCTGGGCGAGCGTCGACTTCGTCTGCACGCAGAGCAGCGCGGCGTGGTGGTGGTAGTCCTCGCGGCGCAGGTAGTGGACGTCGGCCGTGGCGACCAGGGGGCGGCCCATCTCCTGCGCGAAGCGGGCGATCTGCTCGTTGACCTGCTCCTGCTCGGCGATGCCGTTGCGCTGGATCTCGAAGTAGACGTCCTCCGGCCCGAAGACCTGCACGAGGTCGTCGAGATGGGCCCGCGCCTCCTCGGGGCGGCCCTCGACGATCCGCCGGCTCGACCGCGACGCCAGGCAGCCTGTGAGGCAGAGGACCCCCTCGGCGTGCTGGGAGAGCACCTCGAGGTCCACGCCCGGCTTGCCCCGGTGCAGGCCTTCGAGGAAGCCCTTGGAGGAGAGCTTGACCAGGTTGCGCAGCCCCTCGTCGGAGCGGGCGAGCAGCGTGAGGTGGTTGCGCTCGATCCTGCCCTCGCGGACCGTGCGGTCCTCGACGAAGTAGGCCTCGCAGCCCAGCAGCGGCTTGATGCCCTGCTTCGCGCACGCCTTCTGGAGCTCGACCGCGCCGTTCATGACGCCGTGGTCGGTCAGCCCGAGCGCGGGCTGCCCGAACTCCGCGGCGCGGGCCGCGAGCTTGTCGATCTTGCACGCGCCGTCGAGGAGCGAGTACTCCGAGTGGACGTGCAGGTGGGCGCAGGAGGGCTGGCTCACGGACGGCGAAGGTTAGGCGCCGGCCCGGACGGCGAGGTGAGCCCCGCGGCCCTTCCCCCGCAGCATGCGCGGATTGCTAGGGAGCGCCGGGTGGATCGGGCGCGGGATCGCCCTGGGCGCGGTCCGTCCAGGCCTTCAGGAGGGCAACCGCGGCGCGGTCGCCGCGCACGCGCGGGCGCTCGCCGGGTGGCGGCGGCTCCCGGCGCAGGAGCGCGTCGAAGGCGCTGCGGCTGAGGGTGACGGTGGCGTCGGCGGGCGGCCCGTCGGGCTCGGTGGGGGCGACGGTGACCGGCCCGCCGTCGGCGACCGTGACCAGCCAGGCGCCGCCGCCGGGGCCCGTGACCTCCTGGGCCACCGTGAACGCGTGCCCCCGCGTCCACGACGGGTGGATCGCGTACGGCATCGCGCGGTAGACGTCGGCGGGCTGGAGCAGGGCGCCGGTGCGCGCCGCCTCGGCGAGCGACGGGGCGGCGGCGGGGATCGCCGAGAGCGCGCGGATCC
>JALYMV010000460.1 GCA_030773575.1 Actinomycetota bacterium | reverse complement strand
GGCGCCGCTCAGGCCTGGACTGTGCCCACGGCATGAACAGGCGTGGGAAGCTGTCGGCCAAGCAAGCGCATCTCCTCGGCGTAAGCCTGCAGGGCCTCCTGCACCCGTTCCTCGACCTCGACACGGGAATCGCCCAGGGCGACGACGCCGGGAAGGTCGGGCAGGTACGCCCCCCAACCCCCGTCCTCGGCCCGTTCGTAGATGACGATGTAGTCGCTCAACGTAGGTTCTCCAGCCCGCTGGCCTTCCGAATGCTAGAGAGTGTGCCGACGGGGACCGTCTGACTTCCCTTACCGGCGACGACGATGCGGACGGGGTCGCCAGGACGGCCCCAGACCTCGTGCGAGCCGCGCTGACGGAGAACCTCCCACCCCGCCTCGCGCAGAGCCTCCCTGACCTCGCGGTACTTCTTCGGCACGCTCGTGACCGTATGCCTGGGACCGGACGCCGCGACGCCGTCGACCTCAGTACGGTTCAATGTGCATCTTCACCGGCAACTGAACTGGTTGGTCGAGATCACGGCGGAGAAGCCTAGAACGCGACCGTCAGGCGGCCACGTGCCCCGCCTGCGTCCGCGGCACTGGAACCGGCTCGCCGCGTGCGCAGGTGCTCCAGTCCCGTCGCGCGGCGGATCGAGGCAAGCGTACCCGCGGGAACGGACCCGTCAGGCGCCCCGACTAGCGGGGTCAGGCGGTCCGCCGGTACCGGTCGTCCCGTGTGTAGGAGCAGCTGGCGTCCGTCCTCACATGAAGTCCTCGACCATGTCGGGGGCGAGCCGGAGCAGCGGCTCCCAGACGGGCTGGTTGCGTGGCCGATCCGGCCGTCGAACGTCGTCGTCCGTGTCATGCAGGCAGCCTGTCGGCGGCCGCGTCAGCGAACCAGACCCTTTCGTGCCGATTCGGCGCCGGGACCGACACGATCCTGCGGAGTGCGCCGCCCCACCCCCGAGCCCGCGAGCACGGCGCGCGCGCCGTGCCGCGACTCGGTCGGGGTCGGAGTGTCTAGCCGGAGAGGCGCGAGGCGAGGAGGGCCTTGCCCTGCTCGGCGCCCTTGCGGCTCTCGCCCTGGGCGCGGCGGAAGAACTCGGCCAGCTCGTTGTCGCCCTCCCGCTCGGCGTCGGAGATGTAGGTCTCCAGCCGCAGCGCGTTGCTCAGGCACTGCTCCGTGAACCAGATGATGTTGTAGTCCTTGTCGGCCGTGCCGGTGGTCTGGCCGCCTTCGCCGCTCATCCTGCCTCCTGCGGTTGTGGTGATCGATGACGCCGGGTGTCTACCCCACTCCAGGAGCGCCAATCACCCGCGGGCGATCGAGGCAAGGACGTCGACCGCGCGCCCGTAGTGCTCTGCGCTCAAGCGTATGTGCGACTGATGACTCATCGAGCGCGCGGGCACCCCGATGGCCTCGACCGGCGGCGCCGCGTCGAGGCGGGGGACGACGAGCAGCGGCTCGACGGCGACCGACCACGGCCAGCGTCGCGGGTCGCTCGGCGACGGATGGGCGTCGGTGGGCGGCTCGGTCACCTCGACGATCGCGAAGACCCGCCGCCAGACCGAGGCGTAGTAGACGAGCCGGTCGCCGGGCTCCATGCGCGGCCGCCGCGGGAAGCCGGTCCGGCGCAGCGCGCCCGTCCTGCCGTCCTCCAGCCAGGCCAACGGAAGCGGCCCGCGCGCGTGGCCGAGCGCCTTGAGCCAGTGACAGCGCTTCGGCGGGAGCACACGGCCAAGGTTGCCAGCCCGCTCGCGCCTCAGCCCACGACCGTGAGCGCCTTCGTGGTCCGGGTGAGGATCTCGCACCCGTCGGGGGTGACCACGACGAGGTCCTCGATCCGGACGCCGCCGACCCCGGGCAGGTACACGCCCGGCTCGACCGTCACCACGTTGCCCGCCTCGAGCGGTCGCTCGTTGACCCGCGAGAGCCGCGGGTCCTCGTGGACGTCGAGCCCGACGCCGTGCCCGAGCGGGTGGCCGAAGTGCTCGCCGTGGCCCGCGCCCTCGATCACGTCGCGGGCGACCGCGTCGAGCTGGGCGCCCGTCGGCCCCGGGCGCACGGCCGCGACCGCCGCCTCCTGGGCGCGCAGGGTGAGCTCGTAGGCCTCGGCGAGCGCGTCGGGGATCCGCTCGCCCGTCGCCCACGTGCGGGTGCAGTCCGACGCGTAGCCGTCGAGCACCGCGCCGAGGTCGAGGGTGACGAGCGTGTCGCGGGCGATCTCGGCGTCGCGCGGCTCGGCGTGCGGGAGGGCGCCGTGCGGGCCGGAGGCGACGATGGAGCCGAAGCTCGGCCCGTCGGCGCCCAGCACGCGCATCCGGTGCTCGAGCCAGAGCGCGACCTCGCGCTCCTTGCGTCGGGCGAGCCCCGCCTCGGCGAGCTCGCGGTAGATCGTGTCGGCGATCTGAGC
This sequence comes from Actinomycetota bacterium, assembly GCA_030773575.1. Lineage (GTDB taxonomy): Bacteria > Actinomycetota > Thermoleophilia > Solirubrobacterales > Solirubrobacteraceae > JACCYI01. Next base: position 4,179 of record JALYMV010000460.1, on the reverse strand, counting down.
GGCCCCTCGGATCGCCTCGATCTCCCCCGGCTCCTTGACCGCCCGGGCGCGCTCGACCAGCCCGGCCGCCGGCACGAGCTCGACCTCGTCGGGCAGCAGACGGCGCAGCCGCCCGTGGGTCCGCACGGAGACGTGTGCGTCGTCGAAGCCGAGCCGCAGCCCGCCGGCCGGCCACGGCTCGCGCAGCGCGTCGAGGAGGTCACGGGGGCCGCGCTCGCGGTCGAAGCCGGCCACCTGCGCGGCCGCCTGGTCGACGTAGCGGAAGTCGGTGACGAACCGGCGCAGGTGCGGCCCGACCACCGCCAGGCCGTTGGAGCCGGTGAAGCCGGTGAGGTAGCGGAGATTGACCGGGTCGGCGACCAGCAGGGCGTCGATGCCCGCCGCCTCGAAGCCCGCCAGGATGCGCTCCACCCGCGCGGCGCTCACGCCAGCGCCTCCCGCAGCCGCTCGAGCGCGACCCGGTAGCCCTCGACGCCCCGGCCGGAGACCGTGGCGACGCAGACGTCGGCGATCACCGAGACGCGCCGGAACGGCTCGCGCGCACCGACGTCGGAGAGGTGGACCTCCACGGCGGGCAGGGCGGCCACCTCGAGCGCGTCGCGGATCGACCACGCGTAGTGCGTCCAGGCCCCCGGGTTGAGCAGGACGGCGTCGACGTAGTCGGGCGCCTTGTGGAGCTCCTCGACGAAGTCCCCCTCGTGGTTGGTCTGAAAGAAGCGCGCCTGGAGCCCCAGCTCGTGGGCGAAGCCGTCGATCGCCCGCTCGAGCGCCGAGAAGGTCAGCCCGCCGTAGTGCTCGGCCGGGCGGCGGTCGAGGGCGTCGAGGTTGACGCCGTGCAGGACTGCGATCCGGTTCCTCACGCGGCCGCCAACTCTTCCAGAGCCGCGCGCAGGGCGTCGCCTGCGACGGGTTGCCCGGTCCTCAGCCGGCCCGGCGCGTCGACGAGCACGAAGCCGACCTGCCCACCGCGGCGCTTCTTGTCGCGCGACACCGCGGCCTGGACCGCCGCGAGGTCGACGTCCCCCGCCAGCCGGGTCGGGAGCCCGCGGTCGGCGAGCAGCGCCTCGACCTCGGCGCGCAGGCCGTGGCGCTCCGAGAGCGAGAGCGCCGCCAGGAGCCCCAGGCCGACCGCCTCGCCGTGGCGGTAGCGCGCGTACCCCGTGGCGGTCTCGATCGCGTGGCCGACCGTGTGGCCGAGGTTGAGGACCTGGCGGCGGCCCGCGTCGCGCTCGTCCTCGGCGACCACGGCGAGCTTCGTGCGCGCGCAGGCGAGCACGAGGTCGCGGTCGACCGCCGCCGGCCCGTCCTTGACGCGCTTCCACAGCGCCCCGCCGGCGATCAGCGCCGTCTTGACCACCTCGGCCCAGCCCGCGGCGAGCTCGGGCGCCGGCAGGGTCGCGAGCACCCGCGGGTCGACGAGCACGGCGCTCGGCTGGTGGTAGGCGCCGACGTAGTTCTTGCCCTCCGGGAGGTCGACGCCGGTCTTGCCGCCGTAGGCGGAGTCGACCTGGGCGACCAGGGTGGTCGGGACCTGCACCACCCGGACGCCGCGCTGGTAGACGGCGGCGCAGAACCCCGCGAGGTCGCCGACCACGCCGCCGCCGAGGGCCACCACCACGCCGTCGTGGTTGAGGCCGGCCTCGGCGAGGCCGCGCAGGACGAACTCGGCCGAGGCGAGCGTCTTGGCCTCCTCCCCCGGCTCGACGCGCAGCTCGGCCGCCACCTGCGGGAGCCGGGCGGCGTAGCGCCGGCCGACGATCTGGTCGGAGACGAGGTAGCGGTCGCCCTCCACGGGCCAGAAGCCGCTGCCGAGCAGCCCCTCCCCCACGTACACGGGGTAGGAGCCCGACGCGCTGCGCGCCCAGACGAGCTTCGTGCCCTCGGGTGCGCGGCTCAGCGCCCGGATGGCCGGCATCGCGGCGCGCACCGCCTCGCGGTCGGCGTGCGGGACCACGGCGTCCGCGAGCGCCTCGTAGAGCGGCGCCCGGGCGGCGTGCAGCTCGTCGAAGCGGCGGCGGTCGCGGGCCAGCGGGCGCCGGCCGCCGGCCCGCTGCCAGGCCGTGTCGGGCTCGACGTCGAGGTGGACGACCGTGTGGGTGGCCAGGGCCTCACGGACGCGCTCGGAGAGCACCGCCCCGCCCCCGAGGGAGACGACCCCGGGCTCGCGCGCGGCGAGCAGCTCGCAGATGACCTCCTCCTCGACGTCGCGGAACGCCCGCTCGCCGTGGCGGCTGAACCACTCCTCGATCGAGGCGCCGAGCCGCCGCTCGATCGCCGCGTCGGCGTCGACCGCGCGCACGCCCAGCTCGGCGGCGACGGAGCGCGCCGCCGACGTCTTGCCGGCGCCCATGAAGCCGATGAAGACGAGCGCGCTCAGGAGGCGCCCGCGCCGCGGCGCTTCCAGCCGATCCGCTGCTCGTACGCGGCGAGTGCGACGCGCACGTCGTCGATGTGGTCGCCCCCGAACTTCTCGCGGTATGCGCTCGCGAGCACGATGGCCAGCATCGCCTCCCCCACCACGCCCGCTGCCGGGACCGTGCAGGAGTCCGTGCGCTCGCGCAGCGCCTGGGCGGGCTCGCGGGTGGAGATGTCGACGGAGCGCAGCGGCTTGGTGAGCGTCGGCAGCGGCTTCATGGCGCAGCGGACGACGAGCGGCTCGCCCGTGCTCATCCCGCCCTCGACGCCGCCCGAGCGGTTCGTCTCGCGGTAGTAGCCGCGCGCCTCGTCGTAGAAGATCTCGTCGTGGGCGGCGGAGCCCGGGCGCCCGGCGAGGTCGAAGCCGTCGCCGATCCCGCAGCCCTTGATCGCCTGGATCGACATCATCGCCAGCGCGATCCGCCCGTCGAGGCGCGACTCCCAGCTCACGTGGGAGCCCAGGCCCGGCACCAGGCCGAAGGCGCGGACCTCGAAGACGCCGCCCAGCGACTCGTTGCGCTTGCGCAGGACGTTGATCTCCTCGACCATCGCCCGCGAGGCCTCCGGGTCCAGGCAGCGGACGGGCGACGCGTCCACCCGCGCGAAGTCCTCGGGGGCCAGGCCGTTGGGCTCGGGCGCCTGGACCGCGCCGATCTGGGTGACGTGGGAGACGATCCGGACGTCGAGGGCGGCCAGGAAGGCCTTGGCGAGCGCGCCGCCGGCCACGCGGGCGGCCGTCTCGCGGGCGCTCGCGCGCTCGAGCACGTTGCGGACGTCGGTGAAGTTGTACTTCTGGGCGCCCGCCAGGTCGGCGTGGCCCGGGCGCGGGAGGTGGACCTCGGGAACCTCGGCCTCGACGGGCCAGGGGTTCATCCGCTCCTCCCAGTTGGCGTAGTCGCGGTTGGCGACCACCAGGGCGATCGGCCCGCCGAGGGTCCGGCCGTGGCGGACGCCGCTCGTGACCTCGGCGGCGTCGCGCTCGATCTTCATCCGCCCCCCGCGCCCGTGGCCGAGCTGGCGGCGGGCCATGTCCGCGTTGATCGCCTCGAGGTCGAGCTCGATCCCGGCGGGCAGCCCCTCGACCACGCAGGTCAGGCCGGGCCCGTGGGATTCACCCGCTGTGACGACGCGGAGCACGCCGCACAGAGTACGGCGGGCCGCTCAGCGGCTGCGCTTGACCTGCTCGCGCCAGGCGCGCATGGAGAGGTACCGCAGGCGCCCGGTGCGGGCGTCGTAGCGCAGGCGCCCGACCCGGCTCATCCGCGCGCGGAGGGCGCGGCGGCCCTTGGCGGAAACCGCGGCGGTCTCCTCCTCGGTGCTGTCGGCCGGCTTGCTGCGGATGTCGAGCAGGTCGATCTGGTACTGGGCCCCGTTCTCGCCGGCGACGTCGAGGAACTCCGTGTCGCCCTCGCGCATGTACAGCCGCTGGCAGTCGGACGGGCTCGGGTTGCACTTGCCGTCGCCCTGGGCCTCCACGGAGGAGTCGAGGAGGAAGACGGCGGTCTTCGAGTTCTGGAGCACGCCGAGATAGATGATCGCCGGGTTCTCGGCATCGGGCAGGGCGGCGAGCCGCTCGAGGGTCTTGGGGGCGCCGTCGAAGCGGACCCGCAGGGAGAACGCAGCGGGCTTGCGGGACCGCGGGCGCGCAGGGGCGGACGTGGCCGGGTTGAGGATGCTCGGCGTGGGCGGGCCGGTGAGCGAGGCCGGAGCGATCGGGGCCCCGGCGCCGATGGTCGGGCCGCCGGCCGGCGTGCCGGGCGAGCC
>JALYMV010000459.1 GCA_030773575.1 Actinomycetota bacterium | reverse complement strand
CGGCGCCGGCTGACGCCGCACGGTGATCCGGGAGTGTGCCTCAGGCACATGACCGGTCAGCGGGTGGCGTTCAGGCGGTGATCGACGGCCGCCGGAACCGTGCGTAATTGCGGGGGCCGGTACTAGGTGCGCCCGGCGCTGAGGACCTGCTCGACGGCCTCCTCGGGCTCGTCCTCCACGGGGTCGCGCCGGCGACGGAGGCGGAGCGCGTCGATGTGGCGCTTCTTGAGGATCTCGAGCGAGTAGACCATCCAGACCGACGTGGCGATGACCAGGAGGCCGGCGGCGCCGAGGATCAGCGCGCGCTCGAGGTCCCAGTTGCCGCGCGGCCGCGGCGGGAAGAACCGCGCGAAGATCGCGTAGGCGGCGAGCAGGGCGGCCCACACGTGCAGGTAGGCGGCGGTGCGCCGCTGCGAGAAGCCGATGCGCATGAACCGGTGGTAGAAGTGGTTGTGGTCGGCACCGAACGGCGGGCGACGGTACTTGAGCCGCTTGAGCACCACGAACGAGGTGTCGAGGATCGGCACCGCGAGGACGAGCATCGGCGCGACGAGGGTGATCGCGGCCGCCGTCTTGAACAGCCCGTCGAGGGCGAGCGTTGCGATCAGGAAGCCGAGAGCGAGCGCTCCCGTGTCGCCCATGAAGATCTTGGCCGGGTGGTAGTTGTGGCGCAGGAAGCCGAGCGTCGCGCCGCAGACGATGGCGGCCAGCGCGGCCGCCTCCATGCGCGCGAAGGAGGCCGCCAGGATCGCGAAGGAGGCCGCGGCGATCGCGACGATGCCGGCCGCCAGCGCGTCCATCCCGTCGATCAGGTTCACGAGGTTGGCCACGCCGGCGATCCACAGCACGGCGAGCGGGACGGCGAGCCAGCCCAGGTCGTGGTCGCCGATGAAGGGGAGCGTGACGCGGTCGATGGTCACCCCATAGCCGAGCACGGGGATCAGGGCGATGAGCGCCACGCCGGCGAGCTTGACGCTCGGCTTCAGGCCGCGCAGGTCGTCGGCGAGCCCGAGCATCGCCACCGCCAGCGTCCCGATCAGGATCCCGAGGTAGGGCCCCTCGACGTCGACGAGCAGCGCCGCGGGGACGAGGATGCCGGCGACGATCGCGACGCCGCCGATGCGGGGCACCGGGCGGGCGTGGACGCGCGGCCGGTCCTTGGCGTCGTCGATGCCGCCGATCCGCGGCGCGAGCCGCGCCACGAGGGGAGTGAGGACGAGCACGAGCAGCGCCGCGCCGAGGAGCCCCCACACGACGGCGCCGTCCGCGACCAGTGCGCGCAGGGCGTCCGGGAAGGACATGGGGGTCGTTTATAGCGCACGGGGAGGCGCCTGCCCCGTTGCTAGCCTCCGCCACTTGAGCGACGTGCTGTCATCTGCGGCGACGTTCGACCAGCGGATCGCCACGCGCCAGGCCCGCGTCGGCGTCGTCGGCCTCGGCTACGCCGGACTGCCCCTTGCGATGTCCTTCGCGGAGAGCGGCTTCGACGTCGTCGGGATCGACGTCAATGCGGACCGCGTCGAGGCGGTGAAGGAGCGCCGCTCCTACCTCGTCGACGTCCCCGCCGACCGTTACAGCGGCCTCGCCGGCACGCTCACGGCGAGCTCGGACTACGACGTGGTCGGCGACCTCGACACGCTGACCATCTGCGTCCCGACCCCGCTGTCGAAGACGCGCACGCCGGACCTCGGCTACATCGTCGCCGCCGCGGAGTCGGTCGCCGCCCAGCTGCACCCCGGCCAGCTCGTGGTCCTGCAGTCGACCACCTATCCCGGAACGACGGAGGACATCGTCCTCCCGATCCTCGAGTCCGGCGGGGGCAAGGTCGGCCGCGACTTCTTCCTGGGATACGCGCCCGAGCGGGTGGATCCCGGCAACGCCGACTACGACGTCCGCACCACCCCGCGCGTGGTCGCCGGCGTCACCGACGAGTGCCGTCGGCGGACCGAGCTGCTCTACCAGACGATCGTCGACCGGATCGTGCCCGTGACGAGCACGACGGTCGCCGAGACGGCGAAGCTCCACGAGAACACCTTCCGCGCGGTCAACATCGCACTGGCCAACGAGCTCGCGCTGATGTGCGACCGCCTTGGGATCTCCGCCTGGGAGGTCATCGAGGCCGCCGCCACCAAGCCGTTCGCGTTCCTCCCGCACTACCCCGGCCCGGGCCTGGGCGGGGACTGCATCCCGGTCGTCCCGCATTTCCTGGCGTGGCGGCTGCGCGAGTACGGCTACACGAACCAGCTCATCGACGCGGCGCACGAGATCAACTCTCAGATGCCGACCTACGTCACCCAGAAGATCGCCGACGCGCTCAACGACGTCGGCCGGCCCGTGAAGGGGTCGCGGCTCCTCCTGCTCGGCATGGCCTACAAGGCCGACGTCCACGACACGCGCGAGTCGCCGAGCCTCGAGGTCATGCGCCAGCTGCGCCACCGCGGCGGGGGGGTCCGCTACTGCGACCCCTGGGTGCCGGAGCTGCACTTCGACGGCGTCGACCACGCGAGCGTCCCGTTCACCGCCGAGGAGGTCGAGGCCGCCGACTGCGTCGTCGTGCTCACCGCCCATCGCGTGTTCACCGAGCAGCCGCTGTGGGACCGGGCGTCCCTCGTCGTCGACGCGCGCAACGTCGTCCCGGACGGCCCGGGCGTCTGGCGCATCTAGCCGGCGCGTGCTGATCCTCGGCGCGGGCTACGTGGGCGCCATGCTGGCGCGGCTCGCGCTCGCCGAAGGCCGGTCCGTGACGCTGGCCGACAACTGGTACGCCACGGATCGCTCGCAGCTCGACGGGCTCGAGGCGGAGGGGGCGAAGGTCGTCACCGCCGACATCCGCTCGCGCGCCGACCTCGACGCGCTGCTCGCCGAGCGCCCCGAGCGGGTCTATCTGCTCGCCGCGCAGGCCAGCCGCCCGCTTTCGGTCAGCGACCCCGACTACACGGAGGAGACCAACCTGACCGGCGCGCGCCGCGTCGCCGAGGCGGTCGCGGCGGCCGGCGTCTCCGAGCTCGTCTATGCGAGCTCGCTGCACGTCTACGGCCCCGCGCCGGCGGGCGAGGTCGGGCCGGAGGCGCCCTACGGGCCCCAGGGCGACCTCGCCCATCTCTCCAAGGTCTACGCCGAGCTCTGCCTGCGCCTGTACGCAGAGCGCCACGGCTTCTCGCTGGCCATCCTGCGGCTGGGGATCGTGTACGGCCCGAGCCCGGTCGAGCACGCCCGGCCGGAGTCCCAGACCGTGATCGACAAGTTCCGCCGGCTGGCCGCCGCGGGCGAGCCGCTGACGGTCGACGGCGGCGGGCGCGCGACGATCGGCGCAGTCCACGTCGAGGACGCCGCGCGGATCCTGCTCGGGTCGCCGTGGCAGCCGGGCGTCGGGGTGGCCAACGTCGCGGCGGAGGCGGTGACGGTCGCCGACGTCGCGGCCCTCGCCCGCCGCGAGCCGCCGCCCGGCGGCGCGGCGACCGCCTTTCGGTCCCCGTTCGCCTACCGGCACGACCTGGCCGGCTACCTCGGCGCATGAGGTTCCTGGTCACGGGAGCCACGGGCTTCCTCGGCTGGCGCGCGACCGTCGTGCTCGCCGAGCGCGGCCACGACGTGGTCGCCGTGGCGCGGCCGGGCGGCCGCCCGCGGGC
>JALYMV010000458.1 GCA_030773575.1 Actinomycetota bacterium | reverse complement strand
GAGCTGGCCGCCGGCGCTGTGGCCGATCGCCACCACGCGAGAGCGGTCGAGGCCCTCGATCCCGGCCAGCGCGTCGATCCCGGCGGCGACGTCGTCGAGCGTCGCGGGCCAGCCGCCGCCGTTGAGGCGGCCGAGCCGGCGGTACTCGAGGTTCCACGCCGCCCAGCCCCGCGCCGCCAGGTCGGCGCAGACCGCGTGCATGAGCGTGCGGTCGTAGCGTGCCTTCCAGAAGCCGCCGTGGATGACCACCGCCACCGGCGGCGGCGCTCCCCCGCCCGCTTCGCCGCCGCCGCCCGCCGGCCGCAACAGCTCCGCGAACTGGGAGCGGTGCCGGCCGTAGGCGTGGCGCTCAGGCCGCAACGCCGAGCGAGCGGGCGGCGTCGGCCAGCCGCGTGATGCCCTCGTCGATCTGCTCGGGCGTGACCCCGGAGTAGGCGAGGCGGAGCGTGTTCTCCCCGCCCTCGAGCAGGAAGTCGGTCCCCTTGACGAAGACCACCCCGCGCTCCTTGGCGGCCGACTCGAGCTCGGCGACCGACGTGCCGTCGGGCAGCTCCACCCACATGAAGTAGCCGCCCTGCGGCGGGCTGAAGCGCGCCTCGGGCAGCTCGCGCTCGAGCGCGGCGACGAGCGCGTCGCGCCGCTCGCGCAGCGCCGACTTCACCGTGGCGATTGACTGCTCGATCCGCCCCGAGCGGCAGAACTCGTTGACGATCGACTGGGCGACCATGTTGGGCGAGATGTAGGTGTTCGTCGCCACGCCCTGGACCTGCTTGATGATCGCCGCCGGGCCGACGAGGTAGCCCACGCGGATGCCGGGGCAGACCGTCTTTGAGAACGAGGAGGCGTAGACGACCTTGCCCGCCTCGTCCTGGGAGAGCATCGTCGGCTGGTCGGAGCCCTCGAAGCGGATCGCGATGTACGGGTCGTCCTCGAACAGGACGAAGTCGCGCTCGCCGGCCAGCGAGAGCAGTCGCGCGCGCTTCTCGGCGCTCAGCGTGTAGCCCGCCGGGTTCTGGAAGTTGGGGATGATGTGGGCCAGCTTCGGGGACAGGCCGCCGTCGATCAGCGACTCGACCGCGTCGACGTCGATGCCGTCGGTCTCCAGGGCGATCATCCGGACGTCCGCGCCGCGGTCGCGGAGGTTGAGCAGCGTGCGGTCGTAGGTCGGGGACTCGACAACCACGGCGTCGCCCGGCCCGACGAGCAGGCCGAACAGGAAGGCGTCGGCCTGCATCGAGCCGTTGGTGACCAGGACCTGGTCGGGCTCGACGCCGTGCTGCTCGGCGATCCACTCCCGCAGCGGCACGTAGCCGACCGAGGTGCCGTAGGCGAACGTCCCCGCGGGGTCGTTGGCGAAGGCGCGCTGGGCGGCCTCCTGCAGGCCCTCCACGTCCACGATGTCGAGCGACGGCGCGCCGCGGGCGAACGAGATGGGTGCCTTGGAGGCCATGGCCGCAGGATACTTGCGAGCATGGCCCGCAGATGCGACCTGGAGCGCTCTCGGGACGGCGCCTCACCGCCTCCCGCGGGCTGGTGGCCGAGCTGCGGCTGGAGTGGTTCGAGGCGCCCTGGTCCCACGGCGACGGCGCAACCCGCGGCTACCGCGTCGTCGACGAGCGCGGGGGCGCCTGGAGCGACGCCGACCTCGACGACTCGGGTGTCCACGTCCTGCGCGTGGCGGGGGCGTCGCATCGCGCGGACGCCCTGCAGGCCGACGGGTTCGCGCCCGGCGAGCCGGTGATCCTGATGCCCGAGTCCGACAACCCGCACGACCCGTTCGCGCTCGCCGTCCTCGACCTCTCGCTCGCGTGGCAGGCCGGCTACGTCCCGGCGACCCGCTCGCGCGAGCTCGTCGAGGAGATGCGCCACCGCGCGCTGCACGCGCTCGTGCTCGCCGAGCACCGCGCGGGCGGCCGCCGGGTGGGGCTGCGGGTCGCGGGCACGTAGCCTGCCTGTTCGCCCAGCCCCAGGTCGAGGACCGCAAGCGCGAAGGGGTCGTGGGGGTTGTCGGGCTCAGGCATGAGGATCACCGGTTCTCCGGGCGCGAAGCCGTCGGCCTGCAGCGCCTGGGCCCGGTGTGCGACGCCGGCCACCCGCAGCACGTGCACGCCGGACTCGTCGAGGTCGGCGTCCGACCATGGGC
>JALYMV010000457.1 GCA_030773575.1 Actinomycetota bacterium | reverse complement strand
GCCCGCGGGCGGCCGGGCGGCCCCGCAGGCGCAGGAGCGGAAGGACGTCGGCGGTCGCGACGAACGGGTCGGCGACCTCGCGGCCGGACTCGGTGTCGAGCGCCGCGACGACGCGGTCGCCGACCTCGGCGAGCAGGACGTCGCCGGTCAGCACGGGCGCGGAGTCCAGCGCGGCGAGCTGGTCGAGCGCCTCCGCGTCGGAGCCGCGGGCGGCCCGGATGAGGACGGAAGGATGAGTGGGGTGCGAGGACACGGTCATGCTCCTTTCAACGGGGCGGGGAGGGAAAAGGTGATGCCCACGTTGACGCATCCTGCGCATCAGCACAAATGAACCTTTGCCGGATGTGGTATAAGTTCCACTCATGCTCGACGTCCGCCGCATGAAGGTCCTGCGCGAGGTCGCGGTGCGCGGCTCGTTCTCCGGCGCCGCGGAGGCGCTGTCGTTCACCCAGTCGGCCGTGTCCCAGCAGATCGCCGCCCTCGAGCGCGAGGCCGGCGCGGTGCTCGTGGAGCGCAGCGCGCGCGGAGTCCGCCTCACCGAGGCGGGCGAGGCGGTCGTCCGCCACGCCGACGCGATCCTCGCCCGGCTGGCCGAGGCGGAGGCCGAGCTCGAGGCCATCGCCGGCCTGCGCGGCGGCCGCCTGCGGATGGCGTCCTTCGAGTCGGGGGCCGCGACGCTGATGCCGCTCGCGATCGCCGACTTCCGCGAGCGCCACCCGCTCGTCGAGCTCTCGCTGGCGATCAACGAGTCCGAGGACGTCGTGCCGCGCCTGCGCGCCGGCGACCTCGACCTCGCGCTCATCGAGGACCCGCACGACCGCGAGCCGAGCATCGACGGCGTCGAGCTCGTCCACCTCCTCGACGACCCGATGTACCTCCTGCTCCCCAGGGACCACCCGCTGGCGAGCAAGTCCAAGGTGAGGCTGCGCGACCTCGCCGACGACGCGTGGATCCAGGGCCAGCCCAACGAGGCCTGCGCCTGCAACCGGCTCGCGCTGCGGGCCTGCCAGGCTGCGGGCTTCGAGCCGCGCGTCGCCTTCGAGTCGAGCGACTGGACCGCCGTGCAGGGCCTCGTGGCGGCCGGGGTCGGCGTCGCGCTGATCGCCGAGCTGGGGACCTCCACCGTCCGCGACGACATCGTCATCCGCGACCTCGGCGGCCAGGTCGACTCTCGCCGCGTCTACGCCGCGGCGAGAGAGAGCGGCTACCGGTCGCCGGCCACGACGGAGATGCTCGCCACCCTCCAGGAGGTGTCGCGCCGCTACAGCCGGCGCCGCCAGCCCCTGGCGCTCGCCTCCTAGCCCGCCGGAACGTCGCGCCCCTACCCCACGAGCGTCGCGTGCAGGCGATCGAGCAGCGCGGCGGGGTCCTCGCAGAGGCCGGTGTGGACGGGGGAGGGCTGGACCACGGTGCTCGACGGCGCGACGAGCCAGTGGAAGCGCTCTGACGGCTCGAGCGCGGCGACCGGCCCGGCAGCGGGGTCGCCCGCCGCCACTCGCTCGAGCCAGGCGAGATGGCGCTCGAGCGGCTCGGGGTCGACCCCGGGCGCCAGCACCGCCAGCCGCTCGCGATCCAGGTTCGTGCGCGCCTGCAGGAAGCGGCGGGTCCGGCAGAAGACGATCACCCCGGCGTTGAGGAACTCGCCCCGCTCGAGCCGCGGGACGACGCGCAGGAGCGCGTACTGGAACGGGTCACGCGACGGCGGCGCGGGCACGCTCGGCCTCCTCGGCGAAGTCGCGCGGCGGGGCCAGCCGAGCGAGCAGGTAGTCGGCGTAGGCGCCGGCGCCGCCGGCCCCGTCGCCGCCGGGCAGCCAGGCGGGCGGTATCTGCGCCGCGATCGCGCGGATCGCCGGCTCGTCGAGCCGCGCGGCCAGCGCCGCGTCGACGTCGCCGATCGGCCCGGAGAAGGGCAGGAGCACGTGCTGGGCGATCGGGGGGAACGGCCGCCGCGCCTGGGTGGGCAGCGGCTCGCCGCGGTGCTGGAGGTAGAGCGCCGCGCCGTGGTCGATGAGCCACAGCCGCCCGTGCCAGACGAGCAGGTTCGGGTTGCGCGGCGTGCGGTCGACGTTCATCGCGAGGGCGTCGAGCCACACCACCGAGGCGGCGAGCGCGGGGTCGAGCGCGGCCCCCGCCCCGGCGTCGAAGGCGAGTGAGCCGGGGAGGAAGTCGAGGCCGAGGTTGAGTCCCGCGCTGGCGGCGATGAGGTCCTGGATCTCGGGGTCGGGCTCGGCGTGCCCGAGCGCCGGGTCGAGCTCGGCGAGGACGATCTCGGGGACGGGGAGGCCCAGGGCGCGTGCCAGCTCGCCCACCACGAGCTCGGCGACGAGCGCCTTGGGGCCCTGGCCCGCGCCACGGAACTTCAGGACGTAGAGCCCGTCGTCGTCTCCCTCGACGATCGCCGGCAGTGACCCGCCCTCTCGCAGCGGCGTGACGTAGCGGGTGGCCGTGACGGTCCGCATCCGGCGGCGGACGCTAGCCGTTCAGCGGGCGCTCTCGAACAGGAGCATCACCGCGGTGGCGGAGATCGCCCCCTCACCGCGCGCTTTCCCGAGGCGGTCGCGAGACTCGGCGGCGACGCGCTCGATCGTCTCGCGCAGCTCGTCCATCTTGGCGGAGACGGCGTCGAATCCCTCGGCGTCGAGGGTCAGGGGCTGGCGGCTGATGTGGGCGGCGTCGCGCTCGAAGCCCCCGGACGCGGCGGCGGCGTTGACGCGCTCGGAGATCTGGGCCAGCGACGCGCCGGCGACGGCCTGCTGGACGACGGCCGGCATCTCCGCCCACGCGCCTCCGCTGCTCTCTCGGCGGTCCGCCGCCCGGTAGAAGGTCTCGACCGTGGCGCGACGGCGCTTGGTCGAGACGAGCTTGAGAAAGCCCATCCGCGTCAGCGTCCGCACGTGGTAGCTCACGACGCTGAGATCGGCCTCGAGCTCCTGGGCGAGCTCGCTCGGGCTGGCGGTGCGCTCGTCGAGGAGGGCGAGGATCCGCACCCGCAGCGGGTGCGCGAGCGCCTTGGCGACCTGCGCGTCGGTGAGATCTCGTTCGGGCTTCATAGGGTGGGATCTGGGCGGGAGATACGCGTAGAACCCGTCCCACCCGGCGAGGTTGGACGCGTGCGCGGATAGCGGTCCGCAGATATGCGGAGCCTACCTACCGACAGGTAGACGGCGGTGCGGGCTCCCCCGCGCGGCCTGCCCCTCCGGCCGCCTTGCGGGCTGAGCTGCGCGCCGCTCAGCCGCCGGCCCAGGCGACGGCCTCGATCTCCACGAGCATCCGCGGGTCGAGCAGCGCGGCCACCTCGACCATCGTGGCGACGGGCCGGACGTCCGCGAAGGCCTCCCCGTGCGCCCGGCCGACCTCCTCCCAGGCGGCCGCGTCGGTGAGTTGGCTGCGGGTCTGCACGACCTGCTCGAGCGCCCCGCCGACCGCCTCGAGGGCCGCGCCGATCTTGCGCAGGATCTCCTGCGCCTGCCCGTAGGGGCTGGCGCCGCCGGCGATCCCACCGTCGGCGCCGAGCGCGGTGGTGCCCGCCACGAGCACCCAGTCGCCGGCGCGCATGCCGGGTGGCGATCAAAAAGGCGTCGCCGACGCTGAGGCTTCGGGTAGGCGGCGGCGATGGCCCTCGTCGCGTTCGACCTCAACGGCACCCTGCTCGATCCGGCCGAGCAGGGCGAGAAGCTGCAGGTGGCTGTCCGGCTCGCGATGGCGCACACGCTCGCGGGGGACTTCCGGCCGTTCGCCGAGCTGCTCGAGGCCGCCGGCGGCAACGTCCCGGAGCGGATGGAGCCGTTCCCCGACGTCGCCGACGGGCTCGACCGGCTCGCCGAGGCCGGCCACCGGCTCGCGGTGATCACCAACAGCGCGCGCGAGGTCGCGACGCAGCTGCTCGAGCGCGTGGGGCTCCTCGACCGCTTCGAGCGGGTCGTCGGGGTCGACGAGGTCGGCGCCTACAAGCCCGCCCGGCGCGTCTACGCCTACGCGCTCGACCGGCTCGGCGC
>JALYMV010000456.1 GCA_030773575.1 Actinomycetota bacterium | reverse complement strand
GGCTCGAGCTGCGCGGCGACGTCGTCGCGGCCGGCCACCGCGGCGCGCGCGCCCTTCTCGTCGCCCTTCCCGCCATCCTCGCCGCCGCTCGCGAGCGCCAGCCCCACCAGCAGCAGCGCCACGGCGGCGACCGCCACCCACGGCGACGGCCCCCGGCGCGATTCCGCGGGTGCCATTACCTACACTTCGCCTTCAAATGGGCACCGTGGTCATGAAGTTCGGCGGCACGTCGGTCGCCGATGCCGAGCGCATCAAGCGCGCCGCCGGGCGGATCGTCCGGGCCCGGGAGGCCGGCCACGACGTCGTCGCCGTCCTCTCCGCCCGCGGCTCGACCACGGACGAGCTCGTGGCGATGGCCGAGGAGGTCTCGCCCAGCCCCGACCCGCGTGAGATGGACATGCTGCTCTCGACGGGCGAGCGCATCTCATGCGCGCTGGCCGCCATGGCGATCAACGACCTCGGCCACCGCGCCATCTCCCTCACGGGGTCGCAGGCGGGGATCGTCACCGACACGTCGCACACGAAAGCAAGGATCCTCGATGTCCGCGCCGATCGCATCCGCGCCGCGCTGGGGGAGGGCCTCACCGTCCTGGTGGCCGGCTTCCAGGGGGTCTCGACCTCCTACGACGTGACCACCCTGGGTCGCGGCGGCTCGGACACCACCGCGGTCGCGCTGGCCGCCGCGCTGGGCGCCGAGGTCTGCGAGATCTACACGGACGTCTCCGGCGTCTACTCGGCCGACCCGCGGATCGTCCCCGACGCGCGCAAGCTGCCCGTCGTCTCGTTCGAGGAGATGCTCGAGATGGCGGCCTCGGGCGCGAAGGTGCTCCAGCTGCGCTCCGTCGAGTACGCCCGCAACCACGACGTCCGCATCCACTGCCGCTCGAGCTTCTCAGACGAGCCGGGAACCTTCGTCCTCGGAGAGCAGGAGACCATGGAACGCCCGCTGATCACCGCCGTCACCCACTCGACCGAGGAGGCGCGCGTCACGCTGCTGGGCGTCCCCGACGAGCCGGGCGTCGCCGGGCGCATCTTCACCTCGCTCGCCGAGGCGAACGTCAACGTCGACATGATCGTCCAGAACGAGCCGCTGTCGCAGACTTCGTCTGCTCGAGATGAGGGCGCCAGGGCGGAGATCTCCTTCACGGTCCCGCGCGGCGACCTGCGCGCCGCCCACAAGACGCTCGAGCCCTACGTCGGCCCGGTGCTCGAGCGCGTCGTCGACGACCCGGAGATGGGCAAGGTCTCCATCGTCGGCGCGGGGATGAAGTCGCACCCGGGCGTCGCGGCGAAGGTGTTCGGGACGCTGGGGGAGTCGGGGATCAACATCGAGATGATCTCGACCTCTCCGATCAAGATCTCCTGCGTGATCCGGGGCGACCGCGTCACGGAGGCGGTGCGCGCGCTGCACCAGGTCTTCGAGCTCGGCGCGGAGGACGTCCGCACCGAGGATCCGTTCGGGGCGCGGGCGTGAAGGTCGCCGTCGTCGGCGCCACCGGCGCGGTGGGGCAGGTCATGCTCGAGACGCTCGAGGCGCGCGGCTGGACGGCCGAGCACGAGATCGTCCCGTTCGCCTCCGCGCGCTCCGCGGGCCGCACCCTCGACAACGGCATGGTCGTCCGGCCGCTGGCCGACGACACGATCGACGGCTTCGACCTCGCCATCTTCTCCGCGGGCGGATCGGTCTCGGGCGAGTGGGCGCCGAAGTTCGCCGCGAAGGGCGCCGTGGTGGTCGACAACTCCTCGCGCTGGCGCATGGACCCCGAGGTGCCGCTCGTGGTGGCCGAGGTCAACCCCGAGGCGCTCGACGCCCATCGCGGGATCGTCGCCAACCCGAACTGCTCGACGATGCAGCTCATGGTCGCGCTCAAGCCGATCCACGAGCGCGCCGGGATCGAGCGCCTGGTGGTCTCGACGTATCAGTCCGTGTCGGGCACGGGCGTCAAGGCGGTCGACGAGCTGCGCGCCCAGGAGCGCGCGGTTCTGGCGGGGGAGCCGGTGCCCGAGCCGCAGGTCTATCCGCACCCCATCGCCGACAACGTGATCGGTGCGGCGGGCAACTTCCCGGACGGCGACGACTACACCGACGAGGAACGCAAGATGATGTTCGAGACGCGCAAGATCCTCGGCGACGAGTCGATCGGGATCTCCGTCACCTGCGCGCGCGTGCCGGTGGCCTACAGCCACTCCGAGGCCGTCAACGTCCAGACGCGCGAGCCGCTGGGCGCCGAGGAGTGCCGCGCGCTGCTCGAGGCGGCGCCTGGCCTGGTGGTCGTCGACGACCCGGCGCGCCACGCGCACCCGACCGCCCGCGAGGCGGCCGGCCGCGACGAGGTGTTCGTCGGGCGCATCCGCGACGACGTCTCGCACCCGCGGGCGCTCAACCTCTGGGTCGTCGCCGACAACCTGCGCAAGGGCGCCGCGACCAACGCCGTCCAGCTCGCCGAGCTCCTGCACGAGCGCGGGCTCGTGCGCGCGGCGGCCCCGGCCGCCTGAGCCGCCGTGGCGCGCGCGGTCTGGAACGGGGCGGTGCTCGCCGAGTCCGCCGACACGGTGGTCGTCGAGGGCAACCACTACTTCCCCCGCTCCGCGCTGGCCGAGGAGCACTTCAGCGCCTCCGCCAAGCACACGGTCTGCCCCTGGAAGGGGCAGGCGAGCTACCTGACCGTCGAGGCGGGCGGGCAGGTCAACCCCGACGCCGCCTGGTACTACCCCGATCCCAAGCCTGAGGCCGAGGCGCTGCGCGACCGGGTGGCGTTCTGGCGCGGCGTCGAGGTCGAGGGCTAGACCGGCGCGCTCAGGGAGCCGGCCGGGCGCTCGCGGCGGCACGGTTGAGGGCGGCGGGCAGCGTCAGCTCGCGCCGGGTGCGGACGCCGAGCTTGCGGTAGATGTTGCGCGCGTGGGTGCGGACCGTCTCCACCCCGACGTGGAGCTGCATCGCGATCTCGGCGTTGGAGCGCCCGGCCTGCAGCAGCTCGAGCACGTCGGCCTCGCGCGGCGTGAGCAGCTCGGGCCCCGGCGGCTCGGAGAGCCCGTACTCCTGGGGCGTGCGGGGGAGGACGTGCAGCCCGCGCGAGGCGAGGTGGATGGCGTTGAGGATGTCGCGCGCCTGCGTCTCCTTCGACAGGCACGCCGTCGCCCCGAAGGCCAGCAGCTGGTTGCACTCGACGGGCGACGGCCGGTTGGCGAGAACGACCAGGCGGGTCCCCG
>JALYMV010000455.1 GCA_030773575.1 Actinomycetota bacterium | reverse complement strand
ACGTCGCCCAGAGGACGAGCGAAGCGACGTCCGGCCGGCTGTGACGTCGCCCAGAGGACGAGCGAAGCGACGTCCGGCCGGCTGTGACGTCGCCCAGAGGACGAGCGAAGCGACGTCCGGCCGGGCGAAACTAATACACCGACAGGATCCGCAGCTCGCGCGGCCCGCGCGGGAGCTGGGCGACCGCCTGCTCGCCGGCCCGGCGGCCGAGCAGCGCCACCGCCACCGGCGACTCCATCGAGAGCCTGCCCTCGGCCGGCGACGCCTCGGTGGAGGAGACGAGCAGGTAGGTCGAGCGCTTGCCCGTCCCGGCGTCCTCGACCTCGACGGTCGAGCCGAAGGCGACCACGTCGCCGCCGGCCGACTCGACGACCTGGGCGGAGAGCACGCGCTCGCGCAGGATGGCGATCCGCGTCTCGAGGTGGGCCTGGGTCTCCTTGGCGTGGTGGTACTCGGCGTTCTCCTTGAGGTCGCCGTAGTCGCGCGCCGTCCTGATCTGCTCGGCGATCCGCTCGCGGCCGGCCCCCTCGAGCTCGGCGAGCTCGGCCTGCAGCGCGGCGAGGCCCTCGGCGGTCATGAGGTTCGAGCGCTCCGAGCTCATGCCGCCTCCGCCTCCGTGCGCGGCCGGCGGTGATCGGCGGCGCGGCAGATCTCGAGCACGGCGCCGAGGTCGTCGGTGACGTCGATGCGCTCGATGTCCTCGGGGGAGATCTTGCCGTCGGCGAGCATGCGCTCGCGCAGCCAGTCGACCATCCCGCCCCAGTAGTCCGTTCCCACGAGCACGACCGGGAAGTGGCGGATCTTCTCCGTCTGGCGCAGGGTCAGCGCCTCGAAGAGCTCGTCGAGCGTGCCGAAGCCGCCCGGGAAGACCACGAACGCGCTCGCGTAGCGGACGAACATCACCTTGCGCGTGAAGAAGAAGTGGAAGTCGAGCGGCAGGCGGACCCACTCGTTGAGCCCCTGCTCCGTCGGCAGCTCGATGCCGAGGCCGATCGATCCTGCGCCGGCGTCGACCGCTCCGCGGTTGCCGGCCTCCATGATCCCCGGCCCGCCGCCCGTGATGATCGAGAAGCCGTCCTCCCCGAGGCGGCGGGCGAGCTCGCGCGCCGCGGCGTACTCCGGGTGCTCCTCCGGTGTGCGCGCCGAGCCGAAGATGGAGACCGCCTTGCCGACGTGCGACAGCGCGCGGAACCCTGTCCGCAGCTCCTCGGCGACCCGGGCGATGCGGGCCTCGTCGTCGAGCCGCGAGAGGATGGCCGAGGTCTCGGCCTCCAGCAGCTCCTCGTCGGAGGTGGTCGGCGGGCGGGGCTCGAGGGTCATCGAGGCGGACAGCCTACGCGCTGGGCGGATGCCGCCCGCGGGGCCGCGGCGGCTCAGCCCGTGACGCGGAGGACCATGATCGCCCGGTCGTCCTTGGGGCGATCGGGCTGGTGGCGTCGGACGGCGTCGTCGACCGCCTGGGCGATCTCCTCGGCGCCCGCCTCGCGCGCCTCCTCGAGCGTCGCGCGCAGCCGGTCCTCGCCGAAGCGCTCGCCGTCGCCGCGCGCGTCCGTGATCCCGTCGGTGTAGAAGACGAGCGTGTCGCCCGGGTCGAGCTCGAGCGAGACCTGCTCGAGCGTCAGGCCGGGGACGAAGCCGAGCAGCGTCCCCGGGACCTCGATCTCGCGGACGGGCTCCCCGGGCCTTAGCAGGAGCGGGTAGGTGTGCCCGCCCGAGGCCAGGCACGCGCTGAAGCGCCCGCCCGGCAGCGGCGAGAGCGTGGCGCAGCCGACCGTGCAGTAGGAGCCCGCGCCGAGCTGCCGGCGCATCGCCTCGTTGAGGAAGGCGAGGACGCCCTCGGGCGACTCCATGCGCATGGCAATGGCGCGGATCGTGTGCCGGGCGAGGCCGGTGAGCACCGCCGCCGCGGTCCCCTTGCCGCAGACGTCCCCGATGGCCAGGACCCAGCGGTCCTCGGCGACGTCGAAGAGGTCGTAGAAGTCGCCGCCGACCTCCCCGCCGTCTGAGATCGAGTGGTAGCGGACGGCGACGTCGAGTCCCGGGACCTCGGCGATCCGCTCCGGCAGGAGCCCCTGCTGGAGCGTCTGGGCGACGTAGGCGCGCTCCTCGTAGAGCCGGGCGCGCTCGAGGGCCTGCGCGCACTGGCGCCCGAGGGCGAGCAGGAAGCCGCGCTCGCCGGCGCTGAAGGTGTGGGGGGTCGCGTAGGAGAGCCCGAGGGAGCCGAGCGCCTGACCGTGGAAGACGAGCGGCACCGCGGCGATCGCCTCGTAGTGGCGCGCCGAGCGCTCGAGCGCGGGGTAGCGTCGCATGCACTCCTCGCCGCTCTCGAGCAGGATGATCGCGCCCGTCCGCACTGCGTCGGCCAGCGGCACCGGGTCCTCGACGCTGAAGCTCGACCAGCCCTCGATCAGGCTGTCCTCGTAGCCCGAGTTGCTGCGGATGTGCAGGCGGTTGCCGTCGCGCAGGGTCACGACGGCGGCCGCGGCACCGCCCGCGTCGAGCGCGTGCTCGACCACCAGGCGGGCGACCTCGTCGGTCGAGATGGCGGCCGACAGGGCGGCGGTGACCCGCTGGAGCCGAGCGATCCGGCCCGCGGCCAGCTCCGCCTCGCGGCGGGCCTCGCGCTCGCGTGCCAGCAGGATCTCGCGGTCGCGCTCGGCGGCGTGGCGCTCCGTGAGGTCCATGAAGAACGCGATGCAGCGGAACGGGTCCTTGGTGAGGGTGGCCGCCCCGCAGGCCACCGGCACGCGGACGCCGTCGGGCCGGACGAACTCCTTCTCGTAGGTCTCGACCCGGCCGCGGCCGCGCAGGTCGGCCAGCGCCAGCTCGTCGACGCGGGCGTATTCGGGCGGCGTCATGCTCCGCCAGCTCACGCGGCCGGCCTCGAGGTCCGCGCGGTCGCAGCCCACCATCGTCAGGAACGCGTCGTTGGCCTCGAGCATCCGCTCGGCGTCCGCGATGCAGACGCCGAAGATGTTGGAGTCCGCGAGCGTGCGGAAGCGCAGCTCGCTCGACTCGGCGGCCTCGACGGCGCCGACCTGCGCGGTGACGTCGACCGCGTGCACGAGCACGCCATCGACGGCGCCGTCGGGCGTCCGCAGCGGGACGTAGGCGAAGTCGTAGAAGACGTCCTCGCCGCCCGGCCCCCTGCCGGCGGCGCCCTGACTGTAGAACGGCTCGCCCGAGGCGTAGACCTGGGCGAGGAGGTCGACGAAGTGGCGGTTGTCGGGCTCGTCGAAGACCTCGGCGACGGGCCGCCCGACCATCGGCCGGTCGCCTACCAGCCGGCGGTAGTGCGGGTTGGCGAACTCGATGACGAGGTCCGGACCCCGGATCACCGCGACGACCGCCGGGATCTGCTCGAGGATCTCGACGAACCGCCGGGAGTCGCCCTCGAGCGCGGCGATCAGCGCGGTGGCGGGGTCGCTCACGCCTTGCACCCTAGCTTGGCCGCGCGTGCCACGACGCGCATACGCGGGCGAGGGAGGGGGCAGCGGTGAGGCGATGCCGCTCCCCGATCCCTCCGACGACACGACGGTCGTGATCACCGGCGCCTCCGCCGGAATCGGCGAGGCCCTCGCCCGCGAGCTCGCGGCCCGCGGCCACAACGTCACCCTGGTGGCCCGCCGCCGCGACCGCCTGCGCGAGCTCGCCGCCGAGCTCGAGCGCGGGCACGGCGTCGCGGCGGCGATCCACGTCGCCGACCTGGCCAAGCCCCGCCAGCGGACCAGGGCGATCGGGTCGATCCGCGCCGACGGCCGCGTGGTCGTCGGGCTCTGCAACAACGCCGGGACCGGGCGCTTCGGCGCCTTCCACGAGGAGGAGCCCGCCCGGCTCAACGCGCTCATCGCCCTCAACGTCAACGCCCTGCACGAGCTGACGCTCGCCTTCCTGCCCGGGATGGTCGCCCGCGGCGAGGGCGCGGTCCTGAACGTCGCGTCCATCCTCGGCCACGGGCCGATCCCCAACAACGCCTCCTACTCGGCGTCGAAGGCCTTCGTGCTCACGCTGAGCGAGGCCATCCATGCCGAGCTGTTCGGCACGGGCGTGTCGTGCACCGCCTTCTCGCCCGGCCCGGTGCGCACCGACGCGATCGAGGCCTCGGGCGTCGACGCCGTCATGCCCTCGCCGCCGGGGATGTTGTGGGGCGATCCCGAGGACATCGCCCGCGAGGGCGTCGACGCGATGGAGGAGGGCCGGCGCACCGCGATCCCCGGCCTCGCCAACCAGCTCTTCGCCGCCGGCAGCCGTTATTTGCCGCGGACGGTGACGCTACCGCTGGCCTTCGTCGCCCGCAGGATCAACCTCTAGTCGAGCTTCACCCACGCCGGATGTCGACGACATCGACGACGAAGACCAGCGTCTCGTTGGGCGCGATCGGCCCCTGGCCCTGCGGGCCGTAGGCGAGCTCCGGCGGGATGATGAGCTCGCGCCGGCCGCCGACCTTCATCCCCGGCACGCCCAGGTCCCACCCAGGGATGACCGCGCCGGCCCCGAGCTCGAACGGGAACGGCTGCCCGTTGTCCCACGAGGCGTCGAACTGCTCGCCCGTGGAGAAGGAGACGCCGACGTACTGCACCGTCACCTGGTCGCCGGCCTTCGCGGCCCGGCCCTTGCCCTTGACGATGTCGCGCGTGACGAGCTGGGTGGGCGGGTCGCCCGCCGGCTTGGGGATCTCGGGCTTCGAGTCGGTGTCCTTCGAGATCTTCGAGGCGCCGGCGGCGGGCGTCTCGGTGGCGGCCGGGGTCTGCGTCGCCTCCGGCGTGGCGGCGGCTGACCCGCCGCTCTCCGTGTCGCCCTCGTCGGATCCGCAGGCGGAGAGCCCGAGGACGACGGCGGCGGCGAGGGGCAGCAGGCGGTGGGGGAGGCGCGTCATGGCCTGTGAGGGTAGTGGCTGCTCCTCGGGCGCCGGGTACGGTGGCGGTCGTCGGCCGGAGTAGCTCAGCTGGTAGAGCAACCGCCTTGTAAGCGGTAGGTCAGGGGTTCGAGTCCCCTCTCCGGCTCTCCGGCGCCACCACCGGCTCAGCCAGCTCCGTCGGTTCGGGCCGCCCGCGCAGCACCGCCTCGCCCGCCGGACGCCAGTGGGCGGACTCGGCCTCGTCGGCCGCCCGGACGGTGTGGGCGCTCGCGAGGACGTGGCCCGGGCGGGTCTTGGCCAGCTCGGTGATGCGGGCCGCCTCGTTGACCGGGTCGCCGATCACCGTGTACTCGAAGCGCGACTCGGCGCCGACGTGGCCGGCGACGGCCCGGCCGCACGACACGCCGATCGCCGCCGGCAACGGGCTGTCGCGCTCCAGGCTCGCGGCGAGGTCGCGCGCGGCGGCGAGCGCGCGCGCGGCGGCGTCCTCGCACGGGGCCGGCGCACCGAAGACGCACAGCGCGCCGTCGCCCTCGAACTTGTTGACGAAGCCGCCGTGGCGCTCGACGGCGGCGACGACGGTCGCGAAGAACTCGTTGAGCTGGGCGACCACCCGCTCGGGCGGCTCGCTCACCGCCAGCGCGGTCGAACCGAGGACGTCGACGAACAGGGCGCCGACCGTGCGCTCCTCGCCGCCGAGGGTGATCCCGCGCTCGAGCGCCTCGCGCGCGACGTCGAGCCCGACCTGCCGGCCGAACAGGTCGCGGAGGTGCTCGCGCTCGGCCAGCCCCTCGACCATCGCGTTGAAGCCGGCCTGCAGGCGACCGACCTCGGAGCCGTCGTCGACGGTCACCCGGACGTCCGTGCGGCCGGCCGCCACCGCCTCCATCCCGCGCTGCACCTCGCGGACGGGGTCGGCCACCGAGCGGGCGACGATGCGCATGAGCGCGAGGCCGGTCGCGAGTGCGACGACGGCGATGAAGACGATCGGCGCGGCGAGCTGCGACGGGTCGTCGGGCAGCCGGCCGATCGGCACGAACGCCAGGGCGACGAGCGGGATCCCGGAGCAGAGCGCCCAGGTGAGGAGGATCCGCGGCCCGACGCCCAGCGCGCCGGCCTCCGGCGGCGGGGAGGAGTCGAGCACGAGCGCGACGGCCGGGCGCAGCTCGCGCTCGGCGACCAGCCACGCCGCCGTGCAGGTCACGAGCCCGCCGAGGAGGATCGCACCGGCGACCTCGAGCGCGGCCTGCAGGCCGCTGTCGGCGTTGATCGCTCCGAAGATCGGGATCGCGGCGCCCCAGCCCTGGGCGGTCAGGCGCACGAGCTGGCCCGGAAGCCTGAGCACGAGCCGGGACTCGCTCTCGCCGGCCGGGCGGTCGCTGTGCGCCCAGGCGCGCAGAGCCGCGGTCAGCCGCCGCGAGCGCCAGTAGCCGACGACGCACGCGACGCCGAAGAGGACGACGAGGACCGCGAGGTTGACCTCGTCGGTGGAGATGCTCCCCGGCCGGTCCTCGACCGGGAAGACGGCGCTCAGGTAGACGAACACCACCGCGGCACCGGCGGCGTTCGCGAGGATCCCGCCCGCGACGAGCCGCCTGGTGATCCGCCGCGCGAGCGCCTCCCGGGCCATGCCGGGGCGGACGCTACCGGTCGGCCCGCAGCTGCTCCCGCCACCACGCGACGGTGTCGGCGAGCGTGGTGGCCAGCTCGATCCGCGGCTGCCAGCCCGTGGCGGCGGCGAGCTTCTCGTGCGAGCCACCCATCTCCATCACTTCGTGCGCGCGCACGAGGTCGGGGTCGACGACGTGGTCGATGCCGCGGCCGGCCGCCTCGCCGAGCGCCCGCACGAGCTCGGCGGCGGACGCCGGCCGGCCCGAGCAGACGTTGTAGGCCTCTCCCGGCTCCCCGAGGTCGGCCAGCGAGCGATAGGCGCGCACCACGTCGCGGACGTCCGTGTAGTCGCGGCGGGTGTGGGGGTTGCCGGTGACGACGCGGATCGGGTCGTCGCCCGCCTCCAGGCCGACGGCGACCTGCCGGGCGAAGGTCGCGATCGCGTAGGCCGGCGCCTGGCCCGGCCCGGCGTGGTTGAAGGGACGGGCCCGGACGACCCGGAGCCCGTGGGCGTCGGCGTAGAACCCGGCGAGCAGGTCGGCGCTCGCCTTGGAGACGGCGTAGGGGTTCTGCGGGCGCAGCCGCATGGACTCGTCGACCGGGAGCGACTCGGGCGGGCCGTAGACCTCGCCGCTGCCCACCGCGACCACCGTCGCGTCGGGGGCGGTGAGCCGCACCGCCTCGAGCACGCTGAGCGTCATGGCGACGTTGTCGTGGAGCGTCGCCCGGGGTTCGCGCCACGACTCGCCGACATGGGCGCGGGCCGCGAGGTGGTAGACGACGTCGGGCCGCGCCTCACCGATCGCCGAGGTCACCGCCCGCCCGTCGAGGAGGTCGACGCGGGCGCCGCGCGAGCGCGCGAGCTCGTCGACCTCGTCGCCCGCCGCGAGGCAGGCGTCGACGAGATGCCGGCCGGCGAAGCCCGAGGCACCCGTGATGAGGACGCGCCGGCTCAGGTCGCGACGAGGTGCTCGACGGAGCCGTGCCCGTTGGTGGACGCGGTCTCGTCGTTCATGGGGGGGATGGGCTCGGCCGGCGGGTTCAGGCGGCGCTCGAGCTCGCCGAGGACCACGGCGAACAGCAGGTGGCGCCAAGTCGCCTGGACGAAGGCCCGCGAGTCGCCCCACAGCGCCGGCATCTCGTCGCGCGCGGGATGCAGCCGGTCGCTGATCCGCGTGCCGGGCCAGGTCGCCGCGTGCTCGACGAGGCCCGCAAGCGGGCCCTTGGCCCACCGGGGGACGGGGACGCTGGGTGCGACGTTGGCGTAGATCGCGCCGAACAGCGCGCCGTTGCCGAGGTGCATCGCCATCCCGACCGGCCACCAGGCGGGCCCGCGCGTGACGAGCTTGCCGAGCAGCTCCACGTCGTCGTAGGGGACGCCGAAGAGGCGCTGGTCGAGCGGCTGCTGCGCCGCCCACACCGCCGCGGCGGCGGCGCCGGAGAGGGCGCCGCGAAGCGTCCGGGTGCGGTCGAGGGCCATCTCGGGCGCACTGTAACGAGCCCGTCGAGCCCGGGTACGCCTGATCGAGGAGGAGAGCACCCCGCGACCATGAACGCCGCCGCCCTGCACGAGCGCGCCCGCACGAAGGGCGTCAACCCGCTGGTCTACTGGCTCGTCCGCGCCGTCTTCCAGCCGTTCTTCCACCTCTACTTCCGGCTCTCGCGGATCGGCCGTGAGCACGTTCCGGAGAGCGGCCCGGTGATCTTCGCCGCCAACCACCGCTCCTTCCTCGACCCGTTCGTGATCGCCACGATCGCCCGACGACCGCTCTACTACGTCGCCAAGAAGGAGCTGTTCCGCCAGCGCCTGGTGGGCTGGTTCCTCAACTCGCTCGGCGCCTTCCCGGTCGAGCGCGGGACGGGCGACGGCGACATGCTCACCACCGCCAAGGCGATCCTCGAGCGCGGCGACGCGGTGCTGATCTTCCCCGAGGGCACCCGGATCCGCCCCGGCGCCCTCGGGCGCCCGCGGCGCGGCGTCGGGCGCCTCGCGCTCGAGACGGGCGCGCCCGTCGTCCCCGTCGCGGTGATCGGCACGGAGTCGATCCGCAAGGCGTGGCGGATCCGGCCGCACAAGGTCCGCATCCGCGTCGGCCCGGCCCTCACCTTCCCGCGTGTGGAGAGCGCGTCGCCCCAGCTCGCCGCCGCGGTGACCGACCGCATCTGGCCCTGCGTGATGCTCCAGTGGGAGTGGCTCGGCGGCCTCGCCCCGCTGCGCCGCGCCGCCGTCATCGGCGCCGGCTCCTGGGGCACGAGCGTCGCGGTAATGCTCGCCCGCGCCGGCCTCGAGGTCGACCTCGGCTGCCGCACGCGCG